>CAMWQQ010000001.1 GCA_947176455.1 uncultured Odoribacter sp.
ATTTCAGCATCGACTTGATGCTGGTGGTCACCAGGTCTCCGGGATTGGTCTCGTCGACGTAGAACATATTGATGTCCCGGAAGAGGGTGGCGTAGATGTTCAGGTGCTTGCTGATTTCAAAGCTTTTGTCGTCGTTTCTCAAGGCGGTCAGACCGCAGGTGACGACAATTGCCGTAACGGCTATGAACAGAATTTTTTTCGTTTTCATATGGTCGCAAATTACTTGTTATATTCTTTTTTCTACCTCAATATTCTTTTTTCTACCTTCGAACGTTCTATTTTCTACCTTGGCATATTCTTTTACATACTCTTGAACATTCCTTTTTCTACCCTCGTACATTCTTTTGTATGCCCCAACATTCTTTTATCTTCCCTGAAACATTCCTTTTTATACCCTTGTATATATTTCTTTACATTCCTACAACATTCCTTTACATACCCTCGAACATTCTATTTTCTACCCAGACATATTCCTTTATATACCCAGAACGTTCCTTTTTCTACCCTCTCATATTCTTTTACATACCCTCAACATTCCTTTTTCCTACCCTTACATTCGATTTTAGTAAACGAAAATACGATATATTATTGAGAATTGAAAGCGGAGAGCCTAAAATTAGCAAATCCCTGCCGGGCGTTGACGTTTTCAGGGAACCGGGTCGTAGCCACTGCCTCCCCACGGATGACAACGTAGCAGTCGCTTGATAGCCAGCCACGAACCTTTGAACGGACCGTATTTGCGGATTGCTTCCAAGGCGTATTGCGAACAGGTTGGCACGTAGCGACAGGTGGGAGGCTTGAGGGGAGATATGCCGTATTGGTAGAACTTGACAAGCAGAACCAACAACCTGCCGAACAACTGTTTGAGGTATCTCATCTCATTGAAAATTATAAATCCGGAGCCAAGGCGGACGCTATCTTTTGCATCGCATTTTTTATGGCAAGCTCTGTTTTCGCGTAGGAAGGGAGGGTATTGTCCAGGTAGATGAAAAGGATGTCAACGGTTTTGCCCGCTGGAATGCGGTCGTAAAATTCGTTTTTGTTCAGCCGGAACGCTTCCCGGGCAAGGCGTTTCACCCGGTTTCGCTTTACCGCGCGCTTGAATTTCTTCTTGCCGACGCTGACGGCAATGCGCGCCGGAAAGTCGCCGGGCTGGGAGGATTCCTTAAAGACAATCCGGAAAGGGTATTTCACAAAGCTACATTTGGTAGCCAGCAGTTCATCGAGCAATTTCTTGCTACATAAACGTTCTGATTTGCGGAGTGAATACATCGAAAGCCGGAGAAAGAAAACCGGAGAGCATCGGCGTGTTGACCTTCCTGCCCTCCGGCAATCGGATTATTTTGTTTTGTTTTCTTTGTTGAAACGCTTGATGAAGTCCTCTATTGCCATAGTCATAGAAGGACATTGGGGCGTCGGAGCCTTGATGTCCACGCGCAGGCCGGCTTCTTCGACTGCCACAGAGGTTGCCGGACCGAACGCCCCGATAATCGTGGTGTCCTGGACAAAATCGGGGAAATTCTGGAACAACGACTTGATGCCGGAAGGAGTATAGAAAGCGATGGCATCGTATTCCTTCAAATTCTTGATATCGCTCAAATCGCTGGCAACGGTCCGATACAAAATGGCTTTCGTGTACTTCAGATGCAATTTGTCCAGCAAGCCCGGAATGTTTTCCTTGTGGATGTCCGAAAGCGGAACCAGGAAATTCTCCGTCTTGTGTTTTTGCAGAATCTTGGTCATATCGTCCATTTTCTTGTCACCGTAGAAAATCTTTCTTTTCCGGTAGACGATATATTTTTGCAGATAAAAAGCCGTTGCTTCCGAAATACAGAAATACTTCATCGTATCCGGTACGGCGACACGCATTTCCTGGCAAATCCTGAAAAAATGGTCGATAGCGGTACGGCTGGTGAAGATGACGGCGGTATGGTCCAGAATATTGATTCTGGTCTGCCGGAACTCCTTTGCCGTTACTCCTTCGACTTTGATAAAAGGGCGAAATTCTAATTTTAAATTGTATTTCTCAGCCAGTTCGGAATAAGGAGATTTCTCGGTGGCAGGCTGGGGTTGCGAGACAAGTATCTTTTTTATCTTCAAGGCTATACAGTTTTAAATTCGACCCATTTTTATGACACGAGCTTGTACAGGACAAGCAACGGCATAATTTCAAGGGTACAAAGGTACAAAATCATATATAAAATAGAAACCCTATGCGCGAATAATATCTCAATCCACCGGATATTTTTAACAATCATCAGTAAACCGAAAGCAAATATAACTATCTTGACGAGAGGAAGTACTGCGAAACTTTTCACGAAAAAGAGCGAGAGGACGAAGGGGGACAGGACCAGTCCGATGACGATGTGATAGGTCCAGATATTGATTGCCATTTCGTGGGCGGTGCTTCTGGCATTGAACGTCCAGCCCGACAAGCGCACGAACATCAGCAACAGGATATGGAAAAGGGAAAGTCCCACGAAATAATAAAGCGAATGAAGGGTCAGAAAACTGCCGTGGACGACGAAAGAGAGAAATACCGCCAGAGCGGAAAAAGAAAGTCCAAGCGTCAGGCCATAGCATACAAGATTGGATGAAATACCTTCATTTTGGACTACATCCGCCTTCTTCCGATTGATGAAGATATTAAACAGGTGATACAACAAATCCCTGCCCCGGAGCCGGATGAAGGCGAATATGACCATAAAAACAATCGTGAACAGCAGATAGCCCGTCAAGCCGGTGTTTGTGTCGAGCCGGACATAGGGCAAATCGCAGACAGGCGGGCTGTATGCTTCAAATGCAACCGTATCCGTTTCTGTTCCGCAGACGGTCTGAGCCGTCGCTCCGAGGGAATCAGAAAGAAAAGATGTTGTATTTGTATTTGGCATTGAACTTGTATGCGATGTTGAAACTGATTTCGTGCGAACCCTCCGTGGTCTTCACCAGATTGCCCAGGGACATATCGTAGGAATAGGCGATGCGGTACTCGATTCTCTTCTGTGGGGAATTCAGTTTCACGCCCAATTTGAACACGAAAGCCTTGTAGTTTTCGTTGGAACTGTTCAATAGCTGGGAACTGTACCATATACCGCAGAACAACGGGTCGGAGATGATGTCTGTTCCGATGACTAAATTGTTGAAGGAAGAGGACGACATAATTTTTTCTCCCCTGTTTTCAAACAACAGTCCGGGGCAGGCGAAAAGACTGCTTTTTTTGTCGAGGCTATACAACGAGGTCCGGATGTAGCTTTGCCATTGCAGGCTGATTTTTATCGGCAACCGGGCTTTGCCTTCGATGAAATTGTCCTTGGGACGGGTGAAATGGTTGACGGAAAATCCGATGTAGTTGTCCATAAACTCCCGGTAATTGCGTTCCCAGGGAATATAAGCCATTGCACCGACGCTGAAATCCCAATAGTTCGCCTTTTCACTGACTTCGACCGGCGTGGAGACGTTGATGACGTTTCCATATATCTCGTGGAGATTCCCTGAATAGACGTATTTGTTGAAATTCAACCGCTTGTCGTTATAACTTCCCTTCACGCCCAATTGGAAATAAATGTTCCTTTCCTTGTTGAAATACCCCCGCCAGGAATAGGACAAGCCCGCGTGGGTGGACTTGATGAACCCGCCACCTTCATCGCTCGACAGGGCATACAATCCGAATCCGTAACTGTTGTACGTTTTCAAGTCAACGGAAAGATGTATGTTGGAGAAATTGCCTGGGAATTTTGGCCATAGCTTCCGGTAAGTCAACAAACCGTTTAAGGTTCCCTCCTTCAAACCCGTAAAAGCCGGATTGTAATAATTCCGGTTTTCCCAATACTGTGAAAACGCCTGGTCTTGGGCGGAAGCAGTTCGGGAAAGCGCGAAAAGCAACACATAAAACAGAATCCTATTTTTAGTGGCAATTTGCATTATGGTTTGAATTGGAATTTGGGTGCAAAGATATAAAAAAGACTACTCATTAACAAGCCTTGAACAAAATACGCGTTTAATGCGCCTCATACCAGTTGGCGCCGAAACCGGTGCTTACTGTCAATGGGACAGAGAGTTTGACGATGTGTTCCATACAATCGGTCACCAGCTCTTTTAACAAATCTTGTTCTGATTTATGGCATTTAAAATTCAGTTCATCGTGCACTTGAATCAGCATCCTGGACTTCAGTCCCTCTTCCCGGATGCGCCGGTGGATACATATCATCGCCATTTTGATGATGTCCGCCGAGGAGCCTTGAATGGGCGCATTAATGGCATTTCGTTCCGCCATACCCCGGACAACGGCGTTTCGGGAATTGATGTCGCGCAAATACCGCCGTCTGCCCATAATGGTTTCCACGTACTCCTTCTTCCGGGCTTTCTCCACCGCCTCCTCCATATACCGCTTGACCCCCGGGTACAATTCAAAATAGCCGTCAATCAACTCCTTGCCCTCCTTCCGGCTGATGCGCAACCGCTCCGCCAGCCCCCAAGCAGAAATGCCATAAATTATTCCAAAATTGGCAGTTTTTGCCCGCCGGCGCATTTCCGGAGTGACCTCGTCTATGGAGACGTGGTAAATCTTGGAGGCGGTAGCCGTGTGCACGTCGATGCCGTGATTGAAGGCGTGAATCAATTCCGTGTCCTGGCTGAGATGCGCCATTAGCCGGAGTTCCACCTGGGAATAATCGGCGGAAAAAAAGACGTAATCGCTGTCACCGGGGACGAAAGCCTTGCGAATCTTCCGCCCTTCCTCTGTCCGGATTGGAATGTTCTGCAAATTGGGGTTCAGACTGCTCAGCCTGCCAGTCGATGCTTCCGCCTGGTTGAAATGGGTGTGGATTTTATGGGTGGCGGGGTCCACGAAGGTCGGAAGCGCCTCGGCGTAAGTTGACAGCAATTTTTTCAAGCCCCGGTATTCCAATATTTGATGCACTATTGGATGTTTATCTTCCAATTTTGTAAGAATTTGTTCGGAGGTGCTGTATTGTCCGGACTTGGTTTTCTTGTGGTTGCTGTCGATGTTCAACTTGTCGAAGAGAATCTCCCCCAGTTGTTTCGGTGAACTGATGTTGAACTCCTGGTTCGCCAGGGCATAGATTTCCTTTTCGATGACGTCGGTGCGGGCTTTCAATTCGGCGGAAATCCGTTTCAGCTCGTCCCGGTCGATGCTGACCCCTTCGTATTCCATATCCGCCAGCACGAACACCAGAGGCATCTCGATGTCGTTGTAAAGGGAGAGCAGACCGGTCTGTTGCAAGTCGGCTTGAAGTTTTTCGCGCAACTGGAAAACAATGTCCGTCTTTTCGGTGGAGTCGTTGTCTTCCGTGGCTTCCGCGTCAAAAAACAGCGTCAATTGCGGATCCTCCTTCTTCGTGCCCGAAAGTTTGTAATTCAGGTATTCCAAGGCGATTCGGTCCAATTCGTGCGACATATCCGGATGCAGGACGTAATGGGCAATCTTGATGTCGAAAATCTTGTTTTTCAAACTGATGTCCGCCCTTTTCAACCAAATGATGTCATTCTTTACATCGGCGGAAATCAACGTCTTGTTTCCGTTTTCAAATACGGACTGGAATTGCCGTATGATTTCCCGGGCGGTATTCTTGTCGGCGGGCAGGTTGACGTAATCGACCCGGTGCATCGCGAAGGAAAAGCAGAGCCGGGTGGGCCAGGTGCTGTACAGGGCGTCGGACTTGCCAGCCATATGCAGGGCAAACACGTCGGCTCCTTCCAGTTCCTTGGTCAGTCCGGCAATGTCTTGCGAACGGTCGGTATAACAAAATTGGATGTCGGACAGTTTTTCCGGCTTTTCTTCCTCTTCTTCCGTGTTCAGGACGCGTTTGGTGAGGGAAAACAATTCGAGTTCCTTGAAAATCGGCTCCAGCACCTGGGCGTCGATGTGCCGTTTTTCCAGATTCTCCGGCACGATGTCCGTGGGAACTTCCGTGCAAATGGTGACCAGGGTGCGGGACAGGTGCACGGTCGGCTGGCAGTCCAGCAGGTTCTGCCGTTGCTTCCCTTTCAGCTCGTCGATGTGGGCATAGATGCCGTCGATGTCCCCGTACTTGTACACCAGGGCGGAGGCGCTTTTGGGACCGATGCCGGAGCATCCCGGCACGTTGTCGGCGGTGTCACCCATAAGTCCCAGGATGTCGATGACCTGCTCCACCCGTTCGATGCCGAAATGGTCCAGGACTTCCGGAATGCCCCATACCTCCGACTTGTTTCCGGCGCGTCCGGGCTTGTACATAAAAATCTTCTCGCTGACGATTTGCGCGTAATCCTTGTCGGGCGTAATCATATAGACCGTGTACCCCTCCTTTTCCGCCTTCTTCGCCAAGGTGCCGATGAGGTCGTCCGCCTCGTAGCCGGGAGCGTCGATGCAGGAAATGCCGAGTCCCGCGATGATTTGTTTGATATAAGGAACGGATTTCCGCAAATCCTCAGGCATCGGGGGACGCTGAGCCTTGTAGGGCGTGTACATCTTATGCCGGAACGTGGGACCGTCCGGGTCGAACACCACGGCGATGTGCGTGGGCTTTTCCAACTCCAGCAATTCCAGCAGAAAATTGCAAAATCCGAACGTGGCGGAAGTATTGATGCCGGTCGTGGTAATCCGGGGATTGTTGATGAATGCGTAATAAGAGCGGTATATCAGCGCATAGGCATCCAGTAGGAACAAAGTTTTCGTGTCGGACATAGTTTGTGGTACGATTAAATTATGTCTGGCGAAGATACGACAATAAAACGAGGATTCACAGCCCGAAAAATAATAAAGTATCCACGCCCCCCATACTTTATAAACCTTATGAACTTTATAACTTTAAAAACTTTATGAACTTTATAACTTTATAAACTTTCGATATATCTTTGACACGGCATCCCGGCGGGATGTGGAACAAGATAACCTTTGAATCAAAAGAAACACGATGCAGTTGGATATCATCAAGGCGGAAGAATGGGGATTGTTTGCGGACACGACCCGTCCGGTGGTCATTGCCGGACCGTGCAGTGCCGAAAGCGAACAGCAACTTTTTGAAACGGCGAAGGCGTTGAAAGCCGGAGGAATCGGCGTGCTGAGGGCGGGGATATGGAAGCCCCGTACCCGCCCGAACAGCTTCGAGGGCGTCGGGGAGGTCGGATTGCAATGGATGCGACGGGTGAGGGAGGAATTGGGGATGAAGGTGGCGACGGAGGTCGCCAACGTGAAACACGTCGGCGAGGCGTTGAAGGCGGGAATGGATATGTTGTGGCTCGGAGCCCGGACCACGGCGAATCCTTTTGCCATTCAGGAAATCGCGGATGCGCTGAAAGGCGCCGACATCCCCGTGCTGGTCAAGAATCCCGTCAATCCCGACGTGGAACTGTGGATTGGGGCGTTGGAGCGGTTGAACCTCGCGGGATTGAAAAAAATCGGGGTCATCCACCGGGGCTTCTCCGTCTATGGGGAGGCGAAATACCGCAATATGCCCCAGTGGCAGTTGCCCATTGAAATCAAGCGCCGTTTCCCGGAGATGCTGATGATTTGCGACCCCAGCCACATTGCCGGGAAAAGAGAGTACGTCCCCGAAATCGCCCAGCAGGCAATGGATTTGGGATTCGACGGACTGATTGTCGAGTCGCACATCTGTCCCGAAACCGCCCTCAGCGACGCCACACAGCAACTCACTCCGGCGGATTTGGCGGATATGCTCGGAAAACTGGTCATCCGAAAAATCGATTCCGAAAGCCTGGAATACAGGGAAAATATGGACGACTTGCGGGCGCGCATCGACGGCATCGACGATGAACTGCTGGAGCTCCTGGCAAGCCGTATGCGCATTTCCGACGAAATCGGCAGATACAAGAAACAGAACAACATCACCATATTGCAACCCGGCCGTTGGGAAAAAGTGCTGGCGAAAGTGTTTGAAAAAGGCAGGGAAAAAGGATTGGACTGCGAATTTCTGGAAAAACTTTTCAAAGCGATACACCAGGCGTCCATTGACCGACAGACGGAAATAATGAGCCGGGATTGAAAAAAAATAAAAATTCCTTTTCTTTTTGGAGAAAAAGATTAATTATATAATTTTGCCCGCAAATAATGATTTTTATGTGTTGATTTACAGTCTGTAGTCATTCGCTAGGGAATCAGGTGAAAATCCTGAACAGATCCACTGCTGTAAGTTTCATCCAACTTTTTGAACCGTGCAGTCCACTGTTTCGATGAGAAATGGGAAGGACGTTCAAAAAGGAAACAAGTCAGAAAACCTGCTACACATAGAAATGTTTAACGTTCAAGGGGAAGGAGAACGTTAACGCTGATGCATATCGTGTGTTAAGCCTTTTCATTCGCTATTCCCTTTGATTTAATTGAAAAAGCAATGCGGTCAAAGAGGTTGTTTCGTTGTGCTGTCGCCTTGTGGCTCTGTGCATCTGTTCTGGCGTGTGACAAAGAGGGAACGCCCTATCCCGGGGGAGACTTTTCAAAATTAGGGGAAATCGAAGCCCTTGTGCTCAACGAGGGAAGAATCAACACGAACACCGGAGGCATTTCCTTGATTTACAAGGACAAGAACGTCATCGCGGACGTATTCCAGGAGGTCAACCAGCGCCCGCTGGGAGACGTGGCGCAATCTATCACGATGATAAACGGCAAATACTTCGTGGCGTTGGACAATTCAAAGAAAATAGAAGTGGTCGATCCCCGGACGTTTGCCTCCTTGGGCACCATTTTTTACGAACAGGCGGGAAGTCCGCGTCAAATCGTACCCATTTCAGACACGGAAGCGGTCGTTTCCGACCTGAGGCAACAGTTGGTCCGCATCCGGACGGTGCCTCCCTACGGGAAGCCGTTGGAATACATTTCCGTGCCGAGGTGGATAGAATACCTCGTGTCGACGGGAAACAAAGTGTTCGGTATGACGCAAGGAGGCCTGTACGTTTTCGACGTCAAGGCTATCAACAAGGCGTCCGCTCGGGTCATCAAGGAGGTGTACAACGAAGAATACACGAAAACTTGCCGGATGCTGGTCGATAAGAACGGGATGATTTGGGGGTTGATGAACCGGAAGGAAGCGGGAGCGGTGACGGGCGTCACGCTGAAATGCGTGGACCCGGCGCGGGAAAAAGTGGTACGGTCTCATACGTTGCCTTTTGAAAAACCGGAAAACGCGACGGCCGGAGAAGTCATCGGCCACATCAATTACAACCGGACGGACATCGACCCCACAGGCACGTGGATTTATTTTAACGTGAAGACCCGAGTGGCGGAAACTCAGGGGACGAAGGAACAACAGAGCGTATATCGGATGAATGTCGATACGGGGGAATTTGAGCATTATTACGACCTGCCGGGTGTCGGTATGATGTTCGGATTTGCCGTCAGTCCCGACGGAGAGGTCTATTTGTGCGATTGCCTGGACTACACGGCGCAAAGGGGGTATGTGCGTCATTACCTGAAAGACGGTACGGTTCTCAGCCACCGGGTGGGGATTTATCCCAGCCAGGTTTACTTTCCGGAATGCCGATAATCAAGCAGGAGTTATGTTGAAGCAGGTGAAAACGGGATTGGGCATTTGCATTGCCCTGTGCGCCGGAATGCAGGTTCGGGCGCAACAGAAGGACTCCATTGCGATGTACGGGGTCATCGACACGGTGCATATCGTCAGCCGGCGCGTACAATATGCCAACGAGGCGAACGCGGGGGCGAGAGTGAGCCGTATAGACCCGGAAGTCTTGCAGGAGAACAAGACCCGTTCATTGGCGGAACTCCTCACCGAACACACAACAATCTATATAAAGAGCCTCGGAATGGGTGCCTTGTCTACGGCATCGTTCCGGGGGGCAAGCCCTTCCGAGACCCGGGTGAACTGGAACGGAATCAACATCACCCCGCCGATGTCGGGAACATTCGATTTTTCGCAGATACCGGTGTTTTTTACGGACAACATCAACCTCTACTACGGGGGCAGTCACGTGAAAAACGGCACGGGAGCCATTGGCGGTAGCGTCAATCTGTTCACCACCCCCGATTGGCACAAGGGCGTCACGGGAAAGGTGCTGGGTGAATACGGTTCATACGGCACCTGTACCGTCGGCGCGCAAGTGAAGGCGGGCGGGCAAAAATCGAGTTTCAAGACCCGGCTGTACTACCAGCATTCGGATAACGACTACACCTACGTGAACAAGGTATTGACGAACGACCCCTTCCGAGAGAAACGCCGGGATGCCGACTACACGCAGTGGTCGGCGATGCAGGAAGGCTATTTCCGCCTCTCCCCCGATGTGCGGTTGACGGCAATCGCCTGGTACCAGGAAGGAGAACGGATGTTGCCCCCGGCATTGGGAGTCGTCAACCAGACGCACGAGAAACAGCGGGAAACAAATGTCCGGGGCTATCTCGGACTGGATTTCACGCGTCATATCCACGACCTTCAGGTGAAGACGGCAGGACAGTTTTACCGGCAGAAGTACGACAAATGGTATGCCGGCGGGATGTTCGACCCCGAGGGAAACAAAAACCAGTCGCAAACCTGGCAGGGAATTGTCAATTACACCTGTACGCCGTTGCGAAATCTCATATTGGGGTCGAGCCTCACCTATTCCCACGATTGGATACGGGTGAGCAGTTACATCGACATTGACTCGTCGAAATACATCCTGGAAGACGTGGATTACGACATTCCCGTGGTGGAACCCCCGTTTTGTCATCCTCGGAACGTGCTGTCGTGGCAGGTGTCGGCGATGTGGAAGCCGGTGAAACGACTCTCGCTCAACGGACAATATCTGTTTGAGCGGAACGACAGACGGAACGTATCCACTTGGTCGGCAGGGCTGGTATGCTATCCTTACGAAAGGGATTTGCAGGTGAAAGGAAGTGTGGCGTACAATTACCGCTTTCCGAGTATGAACGACCTCTATTGGCGTCCGGGAGGCAATCCGGACGTAAAACCGGAAAAAGGATATTCGTATGACGTTGCCGTGGCATACCGGAAACAGCTGTGCCGGGGATTGTCGTTGGATGCCGAGGTTGCGGGCTACCTGATGTATATCGACGACTGGATTCTGTGGTTGCCCAAGGACGGGAATCAATGGGTGTGGACACCGCAGAACCACCGGAACGTGCGTTCGGAAGGCGTGGAACTGTTCGGCAAGCTGACGTATGAAATCGGCGACCTGAGGGTAGGCGTTTCGGGCAATTACAATTGGTCGCAATCCCGGACCCGCAAGAAAAGGCACGAGGACGACGGGTCGTTTATGAAACAGATACCCTACGTGCCCCGCTTCAAATGGAACACGAGGGTCTCCGCCGATTACCGGGGGGCTTTTTGCTCGTGGCAGGTCACGTATATCGGACGTCGGTTTATCACCACCGACCAGGAATATGCCACCGACCCTTATGCGGTGCAGAACCTGCAGGCGGGGTATCGCCACAAATTCGGCAACGGGATGTGCCTGACCCCTTCGGTTCGGGTGGACAACCTGCTGGACGCCTATTACGAGTCCACGCAATACTACCCGATGCCCCTGCGGAATTGTTTATTTTCTGTGATACTGGAATTCTAGGTAATAATAACAAAATGTAGAACTAAAAAAATGAAAGTGATGAAAAAGTATGTTTATCTGTTGATTTTAGGAGGATTTGTGTGTGGTCTGTTCGCTTCGTGCCAGGACGAAAAGGAAAAATATATTCCGACGCCTCCCGTTGTGTCTATCGAGAATTTAAGCGAACTGGATGCAGT
Source organism: uncultured Odoribacter sp. (assembly GCA_947176455.1). Lineage (GTDB taxonomy): Bacteria > Bacteroidota > Bacteroidia > Bacteroidales > Marinifilaceae > Odoribacter. Next base: position 11,709 of record CAMWQQ010000001.1, read on the forward strand.
GCCCCAGGACGACTCGATTGTCTTGAAAGCCAACGTGGAAAGTCCGCTGGAAACCACGCTGAACTGGTTCGTAAACGGAGAAGAAACGTCCACGGATTCGGTCTATGTGTTTAAAGCCAACGAACTGGGACAGTTTGAAGTAAAATTGACCGCCACGAATGCGGACGGGGAAGTTTCTGCCGTGTTGCCGGTCGAAGTGTATGGAAAATACAAATACGGGACATTCGTTTTGAATGAGGGAAGACAGCTCAGAGGAATCCCGGGAACTCTTGTGTTCATCAATCCCAAGGGAGAGATTACGGACAGCGTCTATTACAAGGAAAACGGAGCTTCTCTCGGTATCACCACTCAAGATTTATTCATTAAAAACAATAAATTGTACCTCATTTCTCAAAGAGGTGGGGAGGACGGAGGTTTCTTAACGATTCTAAATGCTGAAACATTGAAAAAGGAGCGTTCTTATCAGGATGAGTTTAGTGAGATACAACCCACCACGCATCTTGTCGTTTTGGGCGATGACGATATTTATGTGCGCTCGGAAGGGAAAGGCATATACCGTTTCACCCCGTCTACCGGGACATTGACGCTCATAGAGAACACCAAGGGAGCCAATAAGACCACAATGGCTGTTGCGGACGGGAAAGTTTTCGTTGTCAATGGTAGCAAATTGCAGGTGATAGAAGCAGGGCAGACTGCCGTTTCAAAAGAAATCACGGCGACCGGAGCGATTGCCAGCGTGATTCCTTCTGCGGACGGGAATATCTGGTTCTGTTGCAGTGCGACAAAAGAAGAACCGGCAAAAATAATGAAACTGAATGCCAAGGATTACACGGTTCAGGAAAATGCAATCGAGGATGAAACTGCCACAACGATCTTGAGGGGAGGATTTTTTGCCTCTCCTTACATTACGGCAAAAGGAGATACGTTGTATATGGGAAATATGTCTAAGCCGATGCCCGTTTGCCGGCACATCTTTAGCCAGAAAAAAACGGACCTTTTGGGAAATATAATGGAAGGACTGGAAAATGTGATGACGATGTACAATGGCATCGCCGTTCATCCGATAACCGGAGAAATCTATGTCAATGTGATTAAGGCATACGGAAGAGACCCCGAAAACAAAATCTGTGTGTTTGGGGTGGACAACGATCAATTGACTTTCAAGAAAAGCTATCACGGTTATACGGTTAATCCTGCCGGAATATTCTTCACCTACAACTTCAAATAACGGGTATGAAACAGGACTTGCTCTATGTTTGGCTGATGCTCGTTTTCGGGTTGGCGAATGGAGCCTGTACCGATTGTCGTGAAGGGAACGGAGAAGGGGGCGATGCCCCCTGGCTCTCTGTTCCGGAAGTGACGGTTCAGAATCTGGACTTGAAAAACGTCATCCTGCCGGAGCAGACGGTTCGGTTGAGGGCGAACATCCTCCAGGCGGGGAAGGCGGACATTCAGTGGTTTGTCGATGACGCGAAAGTTTCGACGGACACGATATATGCGTTTTCGTCTGCCGTGGAGGGAACCTTCCGGGTCAAGGCGACGGTTTCCAACAGCCTCGGGGAGTCGACGGACAGCATAAAAATTCGGGTCGTGGACGGATTCGGAATGGCAGACATCACGAACTGGACGGGCGAAGGTGAAAATCAGGCAGTGCTGGCGATACAATGGGTGTCCGAAAAAGTGGAAGACCTATTGCATCCCAATGATGAGGATGTTTTTTTCCGCGCCTGGGGATACAAATGGAACTCCGCGGACGAACGCACGGGATACGATATGATTGAGGCGATTGCCCGAAAAGACCCCCGACTGTTTGTGCTTGTCGTGGAGGAAGAAAACCAGGGAATCGTGGTCAAGGGATTCGGATATGACGGGAACGGAGACGGCAGGCTGGAGATAAAAAGTGCCGATGCCGATGCGCAAAACGGCATTCTCCTGACGGAAGCGGATTTCATTGACGGCATTTGCCAGTTGCAGGACGAAAAGGCAAACATTGACGGTTTCGCCGTACTTTCCGAGGGAGACTATTGGATTGGAGGCTGGAAAGAAGCATACACCTCTTATTGGCTGGCAAGCGGAGATGCCGTGTTGGACCCGGACGAATACGAGTATTCCAATTTCCACGCCCACAATCGTACCTTGGAAAACAAAAGCTGGGATGCCTGGACATTGTCGCCGATTAATTCGGCGGAAAGCAATATGCTTCCGAAACCGGCATTGCTGAAACCGGCTCCGGGCAATTGAAATAAAAATGGGCAGGAGACGGAATAAAAGTTTCCCCTAAAAAAGGACAGAAATTCAAAATCTTTCCTTTTTCAGGGGAAATTTTGCGTAATGACGTTAAATCGTGACGCCGAACCCTATCGTGTACAAGTGTAAATCCGAAAAGTTCTTGTCCTTGAACATATCGGTCAGCGTGTAACTGCCCCAGAGGTTGACCCTCCTGTAACCGATACGGACGACGGCATCGGCTTTGAAAGGCACCATATTGAAATTTCCGCTGTTTTTCTTCTTGTACTTATGACCGCTCTCCGAATCATAGACGACTTTGGTCTTGGTGTGCATCCGCACGCCTCCCATAAGACCTCCGGCAATGTACATCCTTTTGCAACGGGAAAGTTTTTGAGGGAACTGGACTTCCAAGAGCAACGGAATGGACAAGTACAGGTTTTTCAATGAACTACGCCGGATTTCCTGGATTTTCGTGTATTCATCCAATGGTCGGATGATTCCCAGATTTCCGTTGGATTTCAGCAGGGACACATTGTCATTGTTAAACCGCAGACGCTGGTATTCCAGCCCCAAACCGGTCGTCAAGCCGAAATTGTTGCGCTTGGACAGGCTGATGTCATACCTCAAGAGCTTGAATTGCATCGCGAAAGAAGCACCCCAGTCCAACTCCAGGTCTTTGCGGGCTTCAGGCAAATGGGCATAGTTGACAAAACCGAAATTGAATCCGCGCCAGTGGCTCCTGAAAGCGGTTCCGCTCCTTTGGTGCTGGGCTTTGCTTTGCCTGGTGGCGTTTTGACCGATGTAGAACAATTCAGAGACGCTACGGCTTTTTTGTATCGTGTCAATCTTGCCGGAAGTGTCCTGTATCATCGTGTATTTCTCAGAAATGAGTCGCCTTTCTTTGGGCAGATTCACCGAATCCCGGGCATCTTGCGCCCGAAGCGAAGAGACAACGCCGATACAGAGTAAAAACAAAATAATTTTCATAGTCGGAATGTTTGAATGTTTTTCAATTTTCACGGGAAATAGAAATGATTGTTTGCCCTTGTTTGATTTTGTGATGCTAAATATAGTGAAAAGCCCTTAATCGGCACTTCTCTTTTTCAGTTTTTCTTTTCTGCGTCAGGAAGAAATGAAACGGAATTAAAGAAAATATCCTTTTCCTTTTTCAAGATTTCCGAATGCCTTGTTCTTCCTCCTATCACAATCTGATAAATATAATTCTCTCTAAAGATAAATCTTTTAAAATAGGTCATTTCATAATCATCTTTAATAATCGTATATTCGATTTCCTTGATGAGCATATTCTCGTAAGGAACAGTACTTTCCCTTTTTATCATCGCGTTTTCTATGTTCATCGTGCTGTTTTTTAGTCCTTCGTAAAACAGCAGTGCCGTTTCTTCGGTGAGCTGGACTTTCTTGGGGCTTAGATCCGAACAGACCACGCCGGCAATGCAGGTCAGGTCTTTCGCCACGTATATGGAGGAAGGAATGCCCTGGATGATTTCCTTCGTCTTTTGCGGAACATTCGGCAGGAGAAAAGAAATCTTTTCATCGGTCTGGACGCGTTGCCAGTTGTCGGTTTGCGGAAAAAAGGGGAGCAGTGCCAGAAGTATTTTGAACAATAACATAGAAAGCAGTGTTTAGTTGCGTAATAATGTCTATTTTTGTTGTAAAAATAGGGCATTTGCGTCGAAACAGAAAACGATAAGATTTAAAAATAGTTATATGAAGATAGCAGGAGTCGATGTCGGAGAACGGCCTTTGATACTGGCGCCAATGGAAGATGTCACGAATCCTCCTTTCCGGAAATTTTGCAAACGCTACGGTGCGGACTGGCTGTATTCGGAGTTCGTTTCCGCCGACGCGTTGGTGCGCTCGGTGAACAAGTCCCTGAAAAAACTGACCATTGACGAAACGGAACGCCCCGTGACCATTCAGATTTACGGACGTTTTATCGACTCAATGGTCGAGGCATCGAAAATCGTGGAAGAGGCACAACCCGATTTCATCGACATCAACTTCGGGTGTCCCGTCAAGCGGGTGGCGCAGAAAGGGGCTGGCGCCGGAATGCTGAAAGACGTGCCGTTAATGGTCGAAATGACCCGGCAAATCGTGAACGCCGTGAAAATTCCCGTTACCGCCAAAACCCGCCTCGGCTGGGATTGCGAAAACATCATCATCGAGGACATAGCCGAACGGCTCCAGGACGTCGGCATCCAGGCATTGGCGATTCACGGCAGAACCCGCTCGCAGATGTACACCGGCGAAGCGGACTGGGAACCCATTGCCCGGGTGAAAAACAATCCCCGGATAAAAATACCGATACTCGGAAACGGTGACATCACCTCCCCGCAGAAAGCCAAAGAAGCGTTTGACAAATACGGCGTGGACGGCGTGATGATAGGCAGGGCGACGATTGGCAAACCCTGGATATTTCGTCAAATCAAACACTATTTTGAAACAGGGGAACTATTGCCCGACCTTTCTGTTGCAGAGCAAATCGACATCATCAAAGAACAAATCCAGCTCTCCGTCGAATGGATTGACGAAATCCGCGGACTGCTCCATATGCGCCGTCATATGGCATCAATGTTCAAAGGCTTGCCCCACTTCCGCGACCTCCGCATCCGGATGCTCCAGGCTCCCGACCTCCGCACCCTCTGGCAAGTCTTCGACGAGATTCGGGAAAAATACGGAGAATCAACGATAGAGGATTAAGGGGAAAAGCCTTATGTACTAAACAGGAAATCAGAAAATGATATGGCAGAAAAAACATTTAATATATATTGTGACGAGAGTACACACCTGATAGGAGATAAACATCCATATATGATTTATGGATATGTGAGCATTGCTTCCAATCAAATAAAAATAGCCAAAGAGCAGATAAAAGCGATAAAAGCTAAATATGCTTATGTGAATGAATTAAAATGGACGAATATACACGATAAAACATATCAGATGTATAAAGAATTAGTCGAGTACTTTTTTATGACGGACATGAAATTTCGGGCTGTCATTGTGGATAAATCACAGATAAATGAAAAGCGTCCGGAATATACTTACAATGATTTCTATTTCCGTATGTATTTTCAGCTATTGCACCATGATATTGATTTGGAAAACAATTACAACATCTATTTTGATATAAAAGATACTTGCAGTCAATGCAAACTTCATAAATTAAAGGAGATTCTTAAATGGAATGCATCTATCCGAAATTTTCAGTTTATAAAATCACATGAAAGCTCATTTATGCAATTGGCGGATGTATTAATGGGGGCGATAAATTATAATTTGCGCATAGAGAAAGGTGAAATAGAAGGTAAAGTGATAGCAAAAAGAGAGATAGTTAAACATATCAACAACCATACAAATATTTCTCTAAAACGGACTTCTCCGATGTCTGCAAAGAAATTCAACTTGTTTTTCATCACTTTAAAGTAAAAATATGCCATTCAATAGATTAAAGCGGTATCCTGATTTGTTAGAACTTGCGCACCTTGGAGAAAAAGAGCGCAAAACATCTCTGAGAGGGATTTTTGATAGGGATATAGCGGAGAATGATGCATTTTCTTATAGAGATTGTCGTATATATCCGATAAAGACAGACGGAAAGATGGATATGGATAGGGAATTTGCTCATCTTACGACAGAAGAAGTTGAAGAAAAAGGAGAATGTGGAGAAATAACTACTCATAGGATTTATGAACCTTATCGTTCCGAACGTTTGCATTGGATAAGACCTCATGTTGAGCAAAAGGTAAATGACAGTGATATTGTTGTATTTAGTGTCAAGGAACGTAATCAACGGAAACGTATGGATATTGTGAGGACTTATGTTTATAATAGAACTCGCAAATATGTAATTGTTTTTGAGCCACAGACGCGAGCTGATAATAGAGCATACTATTTATTGACAGCTTATTATTTAAATAGGGAGTATGGAGTAAAACAAATAGAAAAGAAATTGAAAATAAGATTGACAGAGATTTTATAAACGCAGGGCTCGACTTATGTCTAGATAAACCGAGCCCCGAAACTCCTTCTGATTACAGATGAGCATGACAAAGTTACATACTTTTTTTATGTGAGCAAAGTATTTTATGGGGAATAATTGTTTTTCGGTTAATTATATGATATGAAACTCTGGTTTATAGCTACGGCATTTACGCTATTGTTGCTGTGCAATGACGCCTGTGCATTAAAAGGAACTTGGCGAGGGAAATTGGTTTTCGGACAAACGGAACTGCCACTCGTTTTTAATTTCTCCGAGAATGCGGAGGGACAAACCGAATGCACGCTCGACTCTCCGTTGCAAGGAGCCAAAGGGATTCCAACGCTCGTTCAATTTTGTACGGTGGATTCCATTGCTCTTGAGTGTCGAACGATTGGCGCATCGTTCAACGGTCGCATTTCCAATGACCGCATTTCCGGCAAATTTGCCCAGCGCGGAATGGCTTTCCCGCTGACGTTGACACTGGACGCATCCCAGGAAGAGCGTCGGCCACAGACACCCAAGCCTCCTTTCCCATACACCGTTATCGACACGGTTTTTACGGCTCCTGACGGGGCAAGATTAAGCGCGACCTTGACTCTCCCGGTTGCCTATAAAAACAAGAGAATCCCTGCCGTGGTAATGGTCACCGGAAGCGGACCGCAGAATCGTGACGAGGAATTGTTTGAACACAAGCCTTTCGCCGTCATTGCGGATTACCTGGCACGCAACGGTGTCGCATCCCTTCGTTATGACGATCGAGGAACCGGAAAATCTACCGGAGATTTTCAAAAAGCCACAACTTATGTATTTAAAGATGATGCTAAAAACGGAATTGATTTCTTGCGTAAGTTTAAGGGGATTGGGAAAGTTGGCGTGCTCGGTCATTCCGAAGGCGGAACCATTGCTTTCCTGCTTGGAGGAGAAAAACAGGCCGATTTCATCATCTCTTTGGCGGGTATGGCGGAAACGGGCAAGGAAACTCTGATGAAACAAAACATCCGCTCTCTCGATAAAGCAGGCATCACCGGCAAAGACAAGGAAAACAGCGTGGCTCTGCTCGACCTATTGTTTGACACGATGGCGGAACAGCAACGGAATAGAGTGATTACGTCAATCAATCCGGATTCGCTTGCCCGGGCAAACGGCATCAGCGTTCCCCCTGCGGTTATGGCTTCGTTGCGGGTCGCCCAGAAAGCACGTACACCCTGGTTTGATGCAATCTTAACCCTTAATCCGCGGGAAAGTCTCTCGAAAATAGAATGCGCGCTACTGGCAATCAACGGAGACAAAGACACACAGGTGGAAGCGGAAACAAATCTTGCAGTAATCAAAAAACTTGTACCGAGAGCCGTTGCCAGAAAAATGCCTTCGTTGAATCACCTGATGCAACGAGCTACGACAGGCGAAGTGTCGGAGTACGGTGAAATCCGTGAAACCATATCCCCCGAAGTGCTGGCTATGATGCTTGACTTCATCCTGACATTGCCCTAATTCAAAGATTCAGAAATTCAGAGCTTGATGTTTATGGCGTTCCCAAAATTCAACGGACAAATAAACGTTTTCAACCTCCGTGTATTTCTGAAACAAGGAGCAATAATCGTCTCTTATTTCCATTTGTCGGGAATGGTATATGTCTTGCCGTCTTTGGAAACACTGTCAGGCATAAGGGCAGATTGGAAACGATGAATATTCTTAATCATCAATACAGGCTTGCTACGGTGATGGATAAGGTTATCTTTTAGGTCGTTGCTGAAATTGGATGGAGGGAAATAAACCTTAATCCCGATTTTTGGGAAACGTTGCTGGATAAGTTCAATGGGTGGAACAAGATCGCTGTCTGCACTAATGAGAGCTACAATATCAGTAGCATTCATAACACAATCTTCTATCATACGGATAGAGATATTTACATCCGTCTTCTTTTCTTCCGGTCTGGAAATATCGCCTTTGCAATAGGGACAAATAATATGTTTTTCCAGATATTTACCTCTGACGAGTTCAAACCGTTCGGCATTGAGAAGTTTATTTGCGTTTAAAAAAGCACTTTGACGGCTATTCTTTTGTGGACTTAATGGAGAAGCTGTAAAATATATGACCTTTTCGAGCGTTTGTCCTTCTCCAAGAAAACTCTCACATAGCTTTACAATATCAATCCAGTAGAATTTTCCCCATATTGGATTAATACCCTTACTACGCTTCAATCCGAAATAGAAATTGAAGCCGTCAATATAAAAGGTTACTCTTTTGATAGGTTCCATATTAAATAAAAAGCCACTCGTAAGTGGCCTATTCCCTGCAAGAAAGTAGGGCGTTGCTTTTTATACTACAAATATAATACATTTCTCACTCCCGTGCAATAGTTTAACGAAGAAATGTGTCAAAAAGGTGAATGGAATGAGTGAAGAGGGAAATTTGTTTGTGAGTGAGGCGATTTCCTCGACGCTCATTTCCTGGGGAATAATACCGGTTCTGGGATTTTCTACCGCACTTGCACCGTGAATGATTTGGGGACGATTACGGGAATGAAAATTGGAGCCGATAGCCACAAGTTGCATCAATATGTTCGCTCCGGCACTGTGAACGGTATCGGTTAATTGCCGGTTCCAGCAATAAAAGAATCGTGATACATACCCATAATACCCATTTCTTTTTCATCACCATCCACAAGCGTGTATCCGGTGATGATGGTACCTACACCCCCTTGGGCCAAATGATAATAACGTTTCAGCATAGCCATATTTACCACTCCTCCCGGGGCAGAATCACCTACGGAAGCTCGAATAAAGCGGTTTTTCATACGGAGGTTGCCAATCGATGTCGTATCGAATAGCGTTTTGCTTGGAGGGTTTTCTGAACTTTGTTTTATTTTTGTTTTAGAGACGCACGAAGTTTGCATAAAGATGGAGACAATTGCGATAGTAGCATAAATACATTTCATATATAATCAGTTTTATTTAGTTTTGTAATCGCAAAATTAGAGTGAACATACTCTTAAAACAAGAACTAACTAAATAGTGATATAGTAACCTAAAAGTGTAATTTATGGAATATCAGAGTAATCCTGAAAAATATTTTTTCAATGACAAGCTTTATTTGTGTCCGCTTGACCTGGCAATGGAAATTATCGGAGGCAAATGGAAAGCGATGTTGCTGTTTCATCTTCAAAACGGAGCCTTGCGGTCGAGCGAGCTTAAACGGCGGATAAAAGGGAACATCTCCAACAAAATGTTCACCCAGATAGCGCGCGAACTGGAAACCGCTGGAGTCATATCCCGCAAAGTTTATCCGGTAGTGCCTCCCAAAGTAGAATACAGTCTAACCCCGTTGGGCGAATCCGTGATGCCCAATATTCTTGCCCTTGCCCAGTGGGGACGCTCAGTCGGCAAAAAAATGGAGGAATAGGGGATTGACTGCCGGCTTCCGTAATGTGTGATGTAATAGCATTCCCAAAATTCAACGGACAAATAATATAAAAAAAACTGCCGGAAGGATTTCCGGCAGGGGGGGATTAAATTTGACGGTATCCGTAAGTGTGTGTCGGATGCCGGTTATTTCAGGGTGGACAGCGCCTTTTCCATACGGCGGAGGGTTTCTTCCTTGCCGATGATTTCGATGACGTCGAACATATGGGGACCTTTGGCGGATCCGATGATTGCTACCCGGAAAGGGTTCATCACTTTGCCGAATCCGAGTTGCTTGCCATTAATCCATTCGGAAATTACTTTTTCGGTGTTGGCGAAAGAGTAATCGTCAATGGATTTCAGGAGTTCCAGCAGTTCTTTCATCAATGCCGGCGTGTCTTCCTTCCAGTATTTCTTGCTGTCCTTTTCATTATACTCCTGCGGAGCGGAGAAGAAGAACATACAATCCTGGAAGAGTTCTTCCACAAAGTTATAGCGCTCTTTCATCAGGGAGCAGATTCTCTCCACTTTGGCGCGCTCAAAGGTCATCCCTTGGGCGTTGAGTTTCTCGAGTACCAGCGTAGCGAGTTCCGCATCCGGTTTGGCAATCAGGTATTTGTGGTTAAACCATTTGGCTTTGTCGGGATTGAAACGGGCACCGGACTTGTTGACGTGTTCCAGCGAGAAAAGCCGGGACAATTCCTCGAGAGAGAAGATTTCCTGTTCCGTGCCGGGATTCCAGCCCAGCAAAGCGAGCATATTGATGAACGCCTCGGGGAAATAGCCGTCTTCCTTGTAACCGTGCCATTTTTCACCGGTTTCGGGGTCGGTAAATTCCATAGGGAATACGGGGAATCCCATCTTGTTGCCGTCCCGTTTGCTCAGTTTGCCGTTGCCGACCGGTTTCAATATCAGGGGCAGGTGAGCAAATTGGGGCATCGTGTCTTCCCAGCCGAATGCCCGATAGAGCAATACGTGGAGGGGCAGAGAGGGCAACCATTCCTCACCGCGGATGACGTGGGAGATTTTCATCAAATGGTCGTCCACGATGTTGGCAAGGTGATAGGTGGGCATACCGTCCGATTTGTAAAGCACCTTGTCGTCCAGCAGGGAGCTGTTGAAATGCACTTCACCGCGGATGATGTCGTGCAGTTCAAGCACTTCGTTTTCCGGCATCTTGAAACGGATGACGTAAGGTGCGCCGTTATCCAGCAATGCCTTCAGTTCCTCCGGGGTCATATTGAGCGAATTTTTCAATCCGCTCCTGCTCCGGGCATTGTATATGAACGTTTCGCCACGCCCTTCGCACTCCTTGCGCAAGGCATCCAGCTCTTCCGCCGTGTCGAAAGAGTAATAGGCATTTCCCGATTCCACGAGTTGCAGAGCATATTGCTTGTATATCTCCTTTCTTTCGCTTTGGCGATAGGGACCGTATTCTCCTCCCGTGCCGACGCCTTCATCCACGGTAAGTCCGCACCATTTCAACGATTCAATGATATATTCCTCCGCTCCGGGTACGTATCTGTTTTGGTCCGTATCTTCAATTCGCAAAAGAAAATCCCCTCCGTAATGGCGGGCAAACAGGTAATTAAAGAGTGCTGTTCTCACCCCGCCCAAATGAAGGGCTCCGGTGGGACTGGGGGCAAATCTTACTCTGACTTTTCTTTCCATATTCTGATTGCATTTAGGGTTGTTGTTGATTGTCAATGATGTCCTGCAACAGGTTCTTCGCATAAGCGATTCCCCGGCGTATGCCCATATCCACGGAATTGACATTGTTCAAAATGGGTTCCGCGTGGTTCAGGGGTCTGTCCGGGTCATCGGTCAGCAGGTAGACGGTGTATTTCCCCCTGTTTTTGCTGACGAAGCCGAACCAAACGTCGACGGACCTGTCTTTAAGGTATATGGTGCGTTTTACCTTGTACATATCATTGTTTTTTCTTGAAATTCAACAAGGTGATGACGGCTACCAGGGTTGCCATTGCCACAATGTTCAGATAGACGGGCATTCTGTTGGTCGTGGCGTAAAGGGTGATGACGCTTGATATCATTATCAGAAAAGCCGTCAGCATAATGAGTAAGCGGATGATTTTCATTTTTCGTTCTTGTAAGATTTCGTAGTATCTTTTCAATAAATAAAAACAACGAATGCGAATTTTCATTGTTTTTTATCTAGAATTGTTTCTTCGCTCGAATGGAATATGACTTTTAGACATTCAGGCTATTTTTCACAGGATTGGCATAAATCTCTAGGAAAATGTTGTTCAGCATAGACCGATCCCCCTCCAATTTTTCTATTTTCTGCTTCATAATCCGGATAAAGTTCTCTTTCTCTTCGGGTGAATAGAATGAAGAAAACTTGTTTTCGGAGTGGAGCAGGTCGTAAGCAATGTAGTTGTTCGGCCACAACTTGAAATTCCGGTGGATTTTGGCATCAATGATGCTTGCGAGTTTTTCGAAGCGGTCACCGTTGGAAGACAGGTCGTTCAGGCTATCCAGTTCTTCCGCTGTGAGCCGGTCGATGTGGAAATGCACTCTGCCTTTGTAGTCGCTAATGCCGGTAATCATACTATTCATATCTTCCTCCGGGGTTTTGACGTATTTCCCCCAAGTCCGGGTGTATAATTCCTGGGTTTTTAGGGCATCGCACGGTTCCCATTCATAGGAGATAGACACCGGCATCAGGTTTAGTGCCTTGAAATTGTCTGCAAAGTTTGAGGAACCGCTCATCTTCAGCATTTTCAGCAGACTGGGCTGTGCCTTGTCGTCGCCGTTTTTGGTTCTGCCTTCGCGTTCGGCAATCCATACGGAGTTTTCGTTTTCTTCGATGACCCCTCGGATGTATTTGGAGCGAAGTGCGGAACTGGTCAGCATTTCCCGAACCGTGATATCGCGTTCGATGACGAAACAGGAGTTCAGTTTCACCAGGTCCGTTACCCAGTCGTTGATGAGCAGGTTACTGCCGATGGCTGCACGCGTATATTTGTTGCCGTGTTGCCTGAGTAGCACGTTCAGAATGGCGGAATCCAAAATGATGTCCCGATGGTTGGACATAAAAATGTATGCCGTGTCTTTTTGCACCAGTTCCATTCCTGTCGTGGACACACCATCTGTCGTCATTTGAATCAACGACTGAATAATGGGCCCGAAAAAGCGTTCCTGAAATTCGTTTCTGTCCCGGACGTTTTGCAGGGCTGCGACGATAGAGTCCTGCTTCATTTGCGTCAACTGGGAAAACAGGTTCAAAAATTCCTGCGACCGACACAGGCGGTTTTTTGCCACCTCGATTTCATCTCCGCAATAGGGTCTGATGCTGTCAAATTCAGAATCCGATGTCATGTTATCTTGTTAAAATAGATTGCCAATGTGCAAATTTTTCTTATTTCGTCTGCAAAGATAATAAAAAACCGATTATATCTATATGCATTATTTCTGCACGGGCGTTCTGCCGGGATAGGTTTGCAAGGCGACGGTCAGCACTTCGATGGCTTTTTGCAGGTCGCTTATTTTCAGCACATAGGCTATCCTGACCTCATTTTTCCCCAATCCGGGCGTGTGGTAGAATCCGCTTGCCGGGGCAATCATGACGGTTTGTCCGTTGTAGTCGAATTCTTCCAGTAGCCATCGGGCGAATTTTTCAGCATCGTCCACCGGTAGGCGGACAATGGAATAGAAAGCGCCTTTCGGCATGGGGCAGACCACTCCCGGGATTTTGTTGAGCGCTTCTACCATAAAGTTGCGCCGTTTGGTGTATTCATCGCGAACTTGCCAAAAATATTCGTCCGTCGTGTCCAGCGAGGCTTCCGCTGCAATCTGTCCCAGTGCGGGAGGACAGAGGCGTGCCATTCCGAATTTCAAGGAGGCGTTCAGAATCTCCCGGTTGCGGGTGATGATGGCACCTACCCGAATGCCACATTCGCTGTAGCGTTTGGACATGGAATCGAAGAGAATGGTATTTTCTTCGATGCCTTTGAGGTTCATGACGGAATAGTGTTGCAGTCCATCATAGCAATACCTTCTGTACACCTCGTCCGAATAGAGATACAGGTTGTGTTTCTTCACAATCTTCGCAAGCTCCTCCAACTCTTCTTTGGAATAGAGATAACCGGTCGGATTATTGGGATTTATGATGACGATGCCCTTGGTTTTTGGCGTAATCAGTTTTTCAAATTCGCTGATAGGCGGTAGGGCGAAGTTGTTTTCTATTTTTGCGGTTACCGCTTTGACTTTTGCGCCGACCATCACCGCAAATGCCGTATAGTTGGCATAAAACGGTTCGGGGATGATGATTTCATCGCCTTCGTTCAACGTGCTCATAAAGGCGAAGAGGATGGCTTCGGAACCGCCGGTGGTGATGAGGATGTCGTCTTCCGTGACGGGAATGTCCAGTTTTTGGTAATAGCTTGCCAATTTTCTCCGGAGACTCGGATTGCCTCCAGACGGGGTATATTCTATGACGGAAAGTTGCATTCGGCGAACCACCTTGAGGGCGATTTCGGGTGTCTGGATGTCGGGCTGACCGATGTTCAGGTGAAATACTCGTATGCCTCTTTGTTTGGCTTTGTCGGCATAGGGAACTAATTTTCGAAT
>CAMWQQ010000002.1 GCA_947176455.1 uncultured Odoribacter sp.
CACCGCCGTGAATCAGGTGCTGTACGATTTTGAAAGCGGCCTCTGCATCGTCTGCGACCACTTTGGACACATTAAGCTCTTTTGCCGTTCGGTCGAACAATACCAAAGGCACTCCCATGTTCAGGATTTGCTGGATGTGTTCGTATGAGGTGGTGGCTTTTGAAATGGACAGGATGATACCGTCGCATCTGTTGGCCAGGAATATATCTATGTTCTTCTTTTCTTTCTCAACGTTTTCATTGGAGGAGGCGACCAGTACGTTGTAGCCGTAGTGGTCGGCGACTTCTTCTATTTTTTTCACTACGGTGGCAAAGAACGTGTTGACAATCTGTGGCACCACCACGCCGATCGTGTTGCTCTTGTGGGTTTTCAATGCCACAGCGATTGGGTTCGGTTTGTACCCGAGTTCCTTTGCCAATTCTTGAACCGCCTTCCGGGTCTGCTGGCTGATCTCAGGATTGTCTTTCAGTGCCCGCGATACGGTGGATACGGAAATATTTAACTTTTCTGCTAAATCCTTGATTGTAATGGCTTTCTGTGTCATATTCCTGAGCTTTTAATGTTGATTGTCTTCCGTTTCGTTTTTCAATTTGGGATATGCAATCCTGGAGTGGTATATGCTGGTCAGCATATCGATGAATGCAGATTTGGTGGTGGCGATGTCCTTAAGCGTGAGGTCTGCATTGCTGAAGCGTCCTTCCTGGAGCTGGTTGTCGATGATTTCGTTCACCAACTTGGTGATGTTTTCTTCTGTCTTTTCTGCCAGGGCTCTGGAGGCGGCTTCGACAGCGTCTGCCATCATCACCACCGCGCATTCCCGGGACACCGGGTCGGGACCGTTGTAGGTGAACAGGGATTCATCGATTTCCCGATCCGGGTATTTGTTTTTGAACGAATTGTAGAAATACCTCACTTTGCTTTTTCCGTGGTGTGTGCGGATAAAGTTCACGATGTTTTCCGGCAGATTGTATTTCTTTGCCAGTTCTATGCCTTGGGTGACGTGGTCGATGATGCGTTTCGCGCTTTCGTCGAAATCGCATTTGTTGTGCGGATTCATGCCTCCGCTTTGATTTTCGATGAAGAAAATCGGGTCGTAAGTTTTGCCGATGTCATGATAGAGCGCTCCTGTCCTGACCAGTAAGGGATTGCCTCCGATACGGTAAATGGCTTCCTCTGCCAGGTTGGCGACCATAAGAGAGTGCTGAAAGGTTCCGGGAGCCTTTTGGGTTAAGCTTCTCAACGCCGGATGATTGGGATTGGAGAGTTCGAGCAGGGTGATGTCCGAAGTGTAACCGAATACCTTTTCAAAAATATAGATAACCGGATAGGTCAGGGTCAACAGCAGGCAGTTGACAAACAGCCACAGGAACACCAACAGGTGAGGTGCTCTGATTTCGCCTTCCTGGCTCAGGATAAAGGCGATGTAAACCAGAGAATAGGTGGCGAACACCAGCAAAATGGACAATATCAGTTGTCCCCTGCGTTGCAGGTGATTGAGGCTGAATATGGAGACGATGCCCGCCGCTATCTGCATAAAGGCGAACATATAGCTGTTCGGGGCGTAGCAGGCAATCAATAGACTGGTGTTAAGCAATAGGAATAGGGCTGTTTGACTGTCAATCAGGATGTTGACGATGATAACAAAGAAAAGAACCGGTATGGCATACAGACTGATGTCCTGGTTGTAGCCTATGCCCCCCAGGGCTAACGTTGCTAGAAACAGACTGTATAGGAAGATGAATTCCCGGTTGCTGTAAAACATTTTTCTCTTGGAGTAATAGAAGAAGGTGGAAAATACCATCAGGGCGACGATTGCTAGCAGGAATTGTCCGCCGATGGTGCGCATATACGTTTCCGTGCTTCCCAGATTGTTCTGGTATTCGTTTTTGAGCGAGTTCAGCAGTTTTATTTTTTCAGCAGTAACCAGTTCTCGTTCGCTGATGATGATGTCGCCCTGCCGGACCATTCCTTGGGTCAGACTGATGTGTTTCAAGTGATTCAGCTGATCCTGAGTGGTTTTGGCAAGGTCGAATTCCAAGTTGGGCAGGAGGTAGTTGTTTAGATTCAGGCTGAGAATCTTTTCGCGAACGGATTTCGGGAGACCGGATTCGTTGATTTCCTCAACGAGGGTGGCGTATGCCGTTTTTAGGGGATAGACGTCGCTGAACTCGACCGTTTGGGCGATTTTGTTTTCAACGACCTTGATGCTTTGGATGTTCAGGGGATCCCAGCGTTCCGGCAATTGCAACAGTCCCGCCTGGTATATCTCCTCCAGTCGTCCGACGATCCGGGACAGCGCCGCCTGCGTTGAAGCTGTTTCAAAGGGATGCAGGGCGGTTTTGAACTTCTCCGTCTGGAAAATGGCTATCTGGTCGTTGCGGTTGAAGATAGGGGGATATTCTTCCGCAATCTGCTTGCGTTCTTCCTGCAGTTCCTCGTCCGTTTTGTAAATGGGGAAATCGAAGGGCGCAGTCAAGGTCTCGTAACGCCACGGCATGCCTTTCTGGTATTCGTATTGGAAGTTGCCGACTTTGGGAAACAGATAAACGATGACGATGCTGATGAAGAATATGATTCCTAATCTCAGGAATGTATTCAGGTGACGTTTCAGTTTTTTGCCAAACATGATTCTATTCCGTTGGTTAATAACAAACGGGGCGAAAGATATAAAATTAATTGGAAAATGCCTGCTCTTTTATGAAAAAGAGTTTATAAAGTTCGTAAAGTTTATAAAGTGATAAGTGCGGGATGCTTTGGAAATGAACCCCAAAAGTGCTTGTCTGACTTTTGGGGTTCTTTAGTCCGTTCTGTTTGCTTTCGTGTCTGAAAACAGGTTATTTGGCGGCAATGGTCTCGATTTCCACCAAAGCTCCCATCGGCAGGGATTTTACGGCAAAAGCCGCACGTGCCGGGCAGTCTTGGGTGTAATATTTGGCATATACCTCGTTCATGGCGGCGAAGTCGGCGATGTCGCTCAACAGACAGGTTGATTTCACGACGTCACGGAAAGAGTATCCTGCTTCTTCCAGAATGTAGCCGATGTTTTTCAATGCCTGTTCGGTTTGTTCTTTGATACCGCCTTCTGCAAATTTGCCGGTAGAGGCGTCAATGGGCAACTGACCGCTGATGTACAGGGTTCCGTTCACTTCAATTGCCTGACTGTAAGGACCGATTGCCTTGGGGGCTTTCGGAGAATTGATTACTTTTTTCATCTTTCTATGAATTTGTTTTATTGTCACAAAATTATAAAATAAACTCCCTTTTCGAGAACTATATCTTTTTTTAACAATAAAATAAGAAACACAAGCTTTTTTGCGATGATATAGGATAGGCCCCAAGAGCCATAGTTATCAATTTTTCGGAACTGCATTCGCATAAGATATTATTGCCAACCCAGCCGTTTTGAGATTTTATCTAATACGTCATTTACTGTATCATATTCCTTCAACCAGGTTGGGATGTCTTTGTTTATCCAATATAACGCTTGCAAAATCTCTTTATGTATGTTGTCAATATAGGCGTGACTCCAGCATATAGGTTCATTGTGAAAGACTCTGTTTCTGAATGTGCGAAGATTGTTTAGGGGAGCAGAAATGTTTTTCCTTTGTCGTTGTGTCTTTGGCATATAAGGAAATGCTCGTCTTAAGTCATGCCATAATATTTTTTCATATTGGCTATTTATCAAAGACACCCAAAAACCAAAAGTGAGTTCTGCAACAATTTTGGATGCAGTAACGATTTCGCCTCGGTTGCTGATGTGGCGTTGAGCTTCGGTTATGTAATAATTTAGTCCGTTTAAGCCTTGGACGGAAGGAATGATACGATACCAATCTTTTCGACCGAACTTTGTTATCAATTCCCTGTTAAGAGCATTTCTCAGTGCAACTTCAAAAACTGAAAGGCAGGCATAGAATGAACCAGATAATTCTATATTTGATTGATAGTGGATGATAGCTATTGCTTCATTTTTGGGGTGGGCTGCATAGTAGCGTTCCATTCTCTCTGTAGAGAAAACCTTTTCGAAAAAATATTTGGTTTGAATCATTTTTGTTTGTATGTTTGCAATGCAGTCCCGGGTGTTCCTCTCCCAGTTTTTTGATGCTGGTGATGAATCCGGGTTTTTTATTTGTATATTGTAAAGGTAATAAAAAGTTGTAAATTTGACAAATGAATAACAAGAGAGTGTCTTCCGGCACTCTCTTGTTATTCATTTGTCAGGTATCCTTGTAGCAGTTGCCTGACCTCGCCTTTTGGCGTTGGAATGGTTTCTGGAGTCTTAGCCCTTTTCGGAGGCGGTTCGGTTGAAGCATTTGCCGGCAAAGACGGCGTCTTCTCCGAGTTCTTCCTCAATTCGGAGCAGTTGATTGTATTTGGCAATGCGGTCTGAGCGACTCATGGAGCCGGTCTTGATTTGTCCCGAATTGGTTGCCACGGCGATATCCGCGATCGTGGTGTCTTCTGTTTCGCCGGAACGGTGGGAGATGATGGTGGTATAGCCTGCCCGTTTTGCCATTTCGATGGCATCCAGTGTTTCGGTCAGCGTACCGATTTGATTGACTTTTATCAGAATGGAGTTGGCGCACCCGGATTCGATGCCTTTTTTCAGGTATTCGACATTGGTGACAAACAGATCGTCGCCGACCAACTGACACCGGTTGCCGATTTTGTCGGTCAGCATTTTCCAGCCTTCCCAGTCGTTTTCTGCCATGCCGTCCTCGATGGAATCAATGGGGTAGTGGTCTATCAGTTTTTCCAGATACAGCACTTGCTCGGCGGAGGTGCGTTTGGCTCCGGCGGAACCTTCAAATACGGAATAGTCGTATATTCCGTCTTTATAAAATTCCGAAGAAGCACAATCCAAACCAATCATCACTTCTTTGCCGGGGGCGTATCCCGCTTTTTGAATGGCTTCCAGGATGGCTTCGAGGGCATCCTCGGTGCCTTTCAAGGCAGGGGCAAATCCGCCTTCGTCACCGACTGCCGTGCTCAACCCCCGGTCGTGCAACACTTTTTTCAGCGTATGGAAGATTTCGGAGCCTGTCCGGAGGGCTTCCCGGAAAGCTTTTGCCCCTACCGGTCGAATCATAAACTCTTGGAAGGCAATCGGGGCGTCTGAATGCGATCCTCCGTTGATGATGTTCATCATCGGGACGGGTAGTACCTTGGCATTGCAACCACCGATGTACCGGTAGAGGGGGATACCCAGGGCATTGGCGGCGGCTTTCGCACAAGCCAAAGATACGCCCAGTATGGCGTTTGCCCCTAAATTGGATTTCGTCCTGGTGCCGTCCAGTTGAATCAAGACGTAGTCAATGGCGGCTTGTCCGGTGACGTTGAAACCGATTAGTGCATCGGCAATGATTGTGTTCACGGTCTTTACGGCATTCAATACGCCCTTCCCTTGGTAACGGGACTTGTCGCCGTCTCGCGATTCCAGCGCCTCGTGTTCTCCGGTCGAGGCTCCGGACGGAACCGCCGCCCGTCCCATGATTCCGTTTTCCAGCGCGACGTCGACTTCTATGGTGGGATTTCCTCGGGAATCGAGAATCTCACGTGCCGTAATGTCTACAATATGTGTCATGGCTTTGTGGTTTAATTTGTTGTTTTTTTTGTTAGCTGACACAAGTTACGACAAAAGGGCGAAATATCCGGAATCAAAAATTCATAAAGTTCGTTAATACTGGGGTGTCGGTATATCCAATTAGCCTGCCCCGGTTGTCCGGAACAGGCTAAGGGATATTGAGCTATTCGGGAAAATCTTGTGAATCCAGGTGGCTTGTTGCTGACGTCCGGATTCACAAGGTGAGCCGTAGAAATGTTGTGCTAATCACTTCTTGTAGTCGTCTTTATACCGTAAAGCGATATCGACTATCTTTCCCAATCGGGTGATTTCCTGTTTCAATACGGGCGCAGAAGTCTGTACTGGGAAATCGTACATCCGGAACACTCCGCTAACGCTTTCTTCTTGCGTCGTGTCGTAACCGGCGATGTATAGCCAATGTTGCCGTGCCGTTTCCCAGTTTGCCCAAGGCAATCTTGGTGATGGTTGTTGAAATTTCAGGACCGATATGTGTTCGTTGGGAAAAGAAAGTATCTTTTGTGCCGGTTGTTCCGGTGTGCTGAAATCGAATTGATACACATCGCCTTGTTCCGTTGCATAGAACAGGAAAGTGAAAATGGGATGGAAGGCAAAATGGGTGATTTTGTCACCGTTGGCAGGCAACAGGCGTTTGTAAAGAGTTCGTTCCTGTTTATAATCGACGTTGATGCGCATGCCGTAAAGGTCGTAATCCTCCGTTCCGGGAGTTTTCAATACGGCATAAACATACCCTTCCGGATTTCCTTCCATGTGTACCAAATCTTTTCCCGTATTGACATCGTAGTCCACGGAACCTTCCGTGAAAGACAATACGGAGGGGTACTCGTCAGCGACATATTCGTAGACTTGCCCGTAGATTCTTTTTAGGGTAGACTTCAAAGCTAGGAACCGGCGGTTGGTTTCGTCATAGAGGATAATGGAGCGTCCGGTAACTCTTTCTTTTGCATCTTCTTCGTAGTGGTATAGTCCAGTTCTGTGTCCGATGTAGGGAGCAACTTTAAAATACTCGTTGCTGTTTGCCAATTTGTTTATCGGATAAGTGAATATGGCTCCGTTGGGAATGCTGTATCGTTCTCGCGCATAAAGTTCTCCGTTTGAGGTAATGACCACCTCTCTTGAAGGTTCTGTATTCCAGATTGTGGCACCGCCGCAGATTTCTACTTTGTTTGGATTCTCGCTGAATTGCCAAAGCATGTTGTTTTCTTCCGAAGGTTGTAGCGTCTCGGGATCCAAATTGAATGTGCCCGCATCGCAATACACCAAACGTGAAGAACCGTGGGTCCAGTTGTAGTTATAAATCAGTTTGTACGGTTGTCCCAGACTGAAATCGAGGTCCTTCCAAAGGTTGTGTGAAATTAATTTCTCATTTTCGGAGGTATAGGAAATCATGTCCAACCGGGCTTTCCCGGCTTCTTCGCACAATATCATCCAACCTTCGCTTACCGAGGTGCGCAGTCTGACATAAAAATCGGTTTTGTAGGAAATGCCGGTTTGGGTGTCTTTCACGTAAAAGAATCCGGCATAGTCGCCCGGTTTTTCCTTCAGTGGATAAGCGAGGTTCTTTTCCCTGCCGATGATGTAGCTTGCCTTTTGTTCCTCGACCGGAATGGAGTCGTTGTTGTAGCGGGCATGCAGGGGCATCAGTTTCCATTCAAATTCCAGGTGGTCTTCCGTACCGCCGAGTGCGAGACTTAACACCGGTTCGATTCTGAGCGTATCGGCATAGGTGTATTTCTCATACCATTGGTTGGAATGAATGCTGTCAACGGTCACATTATTCAGGTCCGTATATTTATAATTTCCCAAGTCGTCATAGCAGGCGGTTGCCAGCAGGGACAGGAACAAGTATAATAAAAGCTGTTTCATGTTGTCTTTTTTTAGTTAAACCAAACACTATCCTTGAGCCTCTGTGCCCATGGTCATCGGGGTGCCGTCCTTTTCCAGGTAAGGTTCCTCCTGGGCATCCAGCCAGCGTTGTACTTTCTTGCCGTAATATTTGAGTTTGAATTCCTGGGGCTGTTCCTTGCTGATGAAATCTGCCCGCCGGATGTCGCATTGCGTGCAAATCAAATCAGCTTTCCGGTAGCTCCATTCCCCGAAATAGGGCGTGCCCAGTCTGTCCCACCACCAGGGTTTGGGAAAATCCTCGCTGGCGATAATGGTCATGCTGTGTCCGAGGAAATAACGGTTGCCATCGCTGTCCGTGCGCCAATTGTATTCCGAGTCGAATTGCTCGCTTTCTTCAATGACCACCGTAAAGATGCGGTTGTGGAATGCCAGTTCTTCGCTTCGCAGCATGGTGATTTCCACGTAGGTCACATTGCTGTTTGCCGGCAGGATGACTTCCGTGGGAATCGACCGGAAATCCACATCGACTTCGGCGCGAAGGGTATCCGTTTCACACAGCACCGTGCGGATGTTAATGGTGCGGTCGTAATCCGTTACCGTGCCGAAAAGGTAAATCGGCAACCTGAATACCTGTTCCTTGATGTCGCCGTCAAGGATTCCCCAGACATCGTATTGCATGGTGTCTCCCAGGATTTGGAATCTTTGTGTGGAGAAATAAATCGAGCTTCCTCCTTCGTAGCCCTCCAGTTCCGTGTGTTCGCATCCGTAACACAGCAACAGGGCGAGTATGTTGAGAAAAAACAAATGTTTCATGATGCAGTTTATTAATCATTGTATATGTCATTGTATTTGGATTCGCTTTCTGGGACCGAAGGCTGGTAATGGGAGACATCCATGCTAATTGTCGCATTGTACTGTGGGTCGTCCGAGTCTTTGATTTCCGTGTATCTTAACCGTTTGTAGTAATAGAAAAGTTGTCCTTCTCCCCAGAACTCCCGGATGTACTCGTTTTCAAGCGTCTTTGCTAGCAGGCTGTTGTCGGTCATTTCCCTGATGCCACGGTGAAGCAGTACCTGGTTCAGCCATTGCATTCCTTCTTCCGGGTCCGGTTCGCATTCTGCGGCGATGTAATAGGCTTCGGAAATTCGCAATATCGGCATCAGATTGGAGGATAGCGTATCTGCCGTTGCTTTGTATTTCTCGAAAAGTCGGTAGGTGGCGTTGTTGATTTCTACCTGATTGGGGAAAAAGGCAATGAAACGGTAATCCTGCCTGTTGTTTTCAAAAATGTTGAGGACCTGTTCGCTTGTCGGCGATAATAGCATTTCGGAACTGAGGGCGTTGCCGTCGAAATAACTTGTATAAAGTTTGGAAGTCCTTGTGTTTTGCAGGGCAAAGACAAGTTCGTTGAAAAATATCCGGTCGGCATCTTCCCTGCCGGAAGAAATGGCATCTCTGCTTACCCAAGGAAACCACTCTTCCTGGGCGTCTATCACATTCCGGGCGGCAATCAGGGCGTCCGGTTTGTTGTCGCGATACAGTTCCGCACGTGCCAGAAGCAATTGTACGGCATACCAGTTCATTCGTAGCTTCCGATAAGAAGTGAATGTGTACGTGTTTGTTTGCCATGCGCCTCCTGTGCGTACCGGGTCGTCTTTCAACAGTTCGGCGGCTTCGTGCAGGTCTTCGACGACATTGTCCATGAATTCCTTTGCATAGAACCGGGGACGCTCGTTTAAGCTGAATTGTTTGTAATAAGGCAATTGGGTGACGGTGTTGGTTTCGTCATACAACGGACCGAACAGCCGGAAAATGTCGAAATGCAGGAAAGCCCTCAATGCCAACGCCTCGCCTTTGATGAGCTGATAAAATTCGTCGCCCAGCACATCGCGTCGTGTTTCGCAGTTTTCCAGTAATTTGTTGAGGTTGGCAATCAGGTTATAGGCTTTTTCCCAGGTGTTTGCAAACCGGATTTTGCTCATTTCTTCCTGATACCTGTGTTCCACCAGGTCGTGATAATAGGTGGTCGAAGTGTTCACGTTGTAGCGCTGTGCCATGAGTTCGAGCATTTCACAGCTCAAATAGGCACCGTACAGGCTGTTTTGGTTCATTTCGATGTAGACGCCGTTCAAGGCATTTTCAAAGCCCTTTGCCGAACCGAAAGCGACTTCTTCCGCTACCCGGTCGTATGGCTGTACATCCAGCCAATTATTGCAACTGCCAAGCAGGACAACCGTCAGTGATAAATATAATAGTTTTTTCATAATTCATAGATTGGGTTACAGGATAAGACCAATAGAGAATGAGATGTTTCGGGCAAAAGGATAATACAATCCCCGTTCGTCCTCCAGCGTCGAGAAACGGGCGATAGAGTTCATGTAGGCGTTGAGGTTCAAGGAGGATATCCGCAGGTTCCTTTTCAGCCATGAACTGTCGAACGAATAGCCTAAGCGAACGGATTCTATCGAGATGTAGTTCTCTTTCATGACAAAGCGGGAAGACATCGGGGTCGATTCGGTCAATGAGATGCTCTTGAATTTAGCCTTGTCGCCCGGTTGTTTCCAGCGGTCGTACAAAGCCCGTTTGTCCTGATTGGAGGTAATGCTGCTCGAAGAGATGTTTTCCACTTTGTTGAACAGCGTGGTATTGAAGGCATCGGCTCCGAAGCTGTAACGGATTTGCAGGCTGGCGGAGAATCCTTTGTAATAAAGGGTGTTTCCCCATACGCCTTCCAACGTCGGGCGGGTGTCGCCTATTTCCACCTCGTGGTCGTAGTAGCTGCCTTGGATTTGTTCGTAATAAACCAGAGTCCCGTCCTTCTTTACGAAAATCTCCTTGCCGGTGGCAGGGTCGATGCCCCGGGAGCGAACCGCCCACAGTGCCGTGGGACTGCCGCCGTCGTAATACCTCACCATGTTTTTGGCGATGTTTTCTTTGTTGTATTGGTCGAGGTTGTGCCCGATTTTGTCATAATAAGCCGTTCCGTAGCGGAAATTGAGGCTCATCGTGTAATTGATGCCTTGTTTGGGCTTGTACAGGATGGCGTAGCTTACAGAACCGTTGAAACCTTTGTCCACCTGCACGCCGATGTTGGCGCGCCGGCTGGTGACACCCAGGGACGACGGCATCTTGATTGTGGCAATCAGCGGGTCTGTACGTTTGTGGTAGTAGTCGAAATTGATGTGGAAACGGTTGTTGAACATGGTCAAATCCAATCCGATGTTCTTGTCCAGAGTCCGCTGCCATTCCAAATCCGGGTCGCCGAACGTGGAAATCAAAAGTCCGGTACCGAAATCATTCAACAGCCAGTTGTTGAAATAATAGGTCGTAATGGCGGAATAGGAACCGAAATTTTGGTTTCCCGGATTACCGACGGATGCTCTGATTTTCAACATATTGAATAGATCCGTATTTTCCTTGATGAACTTTTCGTTGTGCAGATTCCAGCCTAAGCCGACCGCCCAGGTAGTGGAAAAGCGTTTGTTGGCGCCGAATACCGAAGTTCCGTCCGCCCGCAGGTTGACATCCAGCAGGTAGCGATTGTCATAGGCATATCCTCCGTTCAGGAAGAAGTTGGCGTTGCGGGATTTGTTTTCGCTGTATCCCGGTTTCCCGCCTTCCGGATACTGGTTGGCGAAGCTCGGTTTGGTGAAATTGCCTTCGGGGAAGCCTTGGGCGCTGAAACTCTTGCTGACTGAGCTGTTTTCGCTGATGCTCGTACCGGCGGCAACGTTAATCAGATGCCTTTCGCCCAACACCTGTCCGTAAGTGACGGTGAAGTCCGCATTGTAGTTCAAGGCATCGCTGTTGGAGTTGTTGTACGAACCTTTGAGCAACGGGTCCGCCGAGGCGAACTGAGTGGCGTTCGGTGAAGTAAACACTTCGCTTTCGCTGAGACTTTTGGTCAGTCCGACACGTCCTCGGATGCTCAACACATCGATAGGACGGATTTCAACGCTGAAATTATCCCGGACGCTGAACCCTTTGCCCTTGTTGTAGCTGTTTTGCATGTCATTGTAGAGCGGGTTTTGAATCCGGATTGTTCCGAAATTGACCCCGGCATTGTTGTCAACGTGCCAATCCTCCAGCCAGCGTTCACTGGTTGCTGATTTCTTCTCATAATAAGGGTTGGTGCTTGCGTAGGTATTGAACGGGACAATCGGGTTGTCGCTGTTGTTCCAGTCCACAGAAAGCTTGTTGACGAAGTTGAAACCTTTTTTCCGGTAAATCAGGTCCAACGACAAGCCGATAATGTCGCGAGTGGAACTTTTCATGACGCCCTGTATGCCGGAATAATTCACGCCCAGACCGTAGCGCATCTGTTCGTCGCCTCCTTCCAAATAGAGGTTGTGCCGGTGCGTGATGCCCAGTCGTAGCGGTTCCGACATCCAGTAGGAGTCTACTCCGCGTTTCACGTTTTGTAGCAATTGGTTGTATCTGCCTGTCAATTGCTCTTGCATGGTGGCGGATTCGCTATCAAAAATGCCGGACAGACGTTCAAATTCCAGTTTTTCTTCCGCATTCATCAGGTTGTAGTCCGTCAAATCTGCGAAAGAAATATCCACGCTACCGTTATAGTTCAGCCGTAATTTGCCTTGTGCGGGAGCTTTGGTTTCAACGACCACGACTCCGTTGGCGGCCTTTGAACCGTAGATGGCAGTGGATGCCGCATCTTTCAGGATGGTGACGGAAGCCACCCGGTCCATGTTCAAGTCGACAATCGTCGGCAAGGTCGTGTCACAACCGTCCAGGATAAATAGCGGCTGGTTCGGGTCTTGTCCGAATTCCTCTTTTAAACCGACAATGCTACTTTTTCCGCGGATTTCAATGTCCGGCAGGCGGTTCGGGTCGGAACCGTATTCCTTGCTTTCCAGAATGTTGAACGCCGGGTCCAAAGTTTTCAGGCTTTGGATGATGTTTTGCGTACCAATCATTTTTAGGTCGTCCGCCTTGTAGGTCTTGGAAGAACCGGTGAAACTTTCTTTCTTTCGGGAATAAATACCGGTCACAACCACTTCGTCCAGGTCGGCGGCATCTTCCTGCAATACGATTTCAATGGGTTGCTTGGGGTCTTTGACCGTGAACTCGACGGTTTGCATTCCGATGAAAGAAAAGGTCAGTACGATTTTCTCCATTTGGGGCAAAGCTATCTTGAAACGTCCCTGAGTGTCGGTGGTTGTCCCTAAGTTCGCTCCTTTTACCATAACAGTTACTCCCGGCAGTATTTCTCCCGCATGGTCTTTGACTGAACCGGTCAGGACAATCTCCTGGGGCAATTCGACTTGGCGTTCAAATTTCGGGGAGATTACCACGATGTCGCCTTCCAGTCGATACCATAGGTTCGTATTTCTCAAGCACTCTTTCAGCACGTCCGCCAGGTCCTGATTCTGCATATCGATGTTTACCTTTCCGGCACGGCGCAAAATATCGCTGCTGTATGCAAAATGCAGTCCGGTCTGGTCGCTTAATTTCTCAAACACTTCGATTAAAGAGGATTCTTTGGCTGAAATGTTTACTTTGATTTGTGAAAAAGTATTTGCGCAGACCGTGGTAAAGCCCATTACCAGAAAAACAAACAATAGTTTCATGCTCAAACACATTTTTCGAACTGTGCCGAAATCTTTTCCGACATCAAATTCCTGATTTTTTTTCATAGGTTTATAATAGATTTGGTTATTTATAATGCCCCTTTTGCGAAAGGGTGTTGTCAATCTCGACGGATGGTCACCGTCCTGTCCTTGATTTCAAATTTCACGCACGCCGCATAACTGATGACTTCCAATACCTTGTCGATGTTTTCGTATTTGGGCAGATTGGCAGTCAGGTGCAAATGGCTGATGGTCTTGTCCGGCATAAGGAATTGTACATCATACCAGCGTTCCAGTTCTTTCAGTACTTCGCTCAGGTTCTGTTCTTTGTATATGAATCGTCGCTCTTTCCAGCCGACATAATTCATCACGTTCACTTTTTTCACTTGCAGTCCTTCGTTGCTTTCTATGGCTTGCTGTCCCGGGCGAACGGTCACTTCCTGTTGTTGCCAGGTAACGGCAACGCTTCCTTCCACAAGGGTCGTGTGGCGCTTGTCGCCGGGATAAGCGGACACGTTGAACGAGGTGCCCAATACTTTTACTTCCATGTCTCCGATGGTGACGTAAAACGGGCAGTCGGTGTTTCGGGCTACTTCAAAGTAGGCTTCTCCCTTTAAAGTCACTCTTCGTTGGTTGCCTGTGAAATGAGCCGGATATACCAATTCCGATTCGGCATTCATCCATATTCGGGTTCCGTCCGATAGAACGATTCGGTATTCTCCGCCTCTGGGAATCCGCAACGTATGAAGTTTTGCGCTGTCCGAGAGGGACGATTGTTGCCGGTAATCCAGCGTTTTCCCGTCGTTCAGGAAATGCTCGCCTGCTATCTGTTGGTGGTTGCCTTTATTCTCCAGTTCAATTTGTAGCCCGTCCGACAAGAGCAGTTGCGCTTTGGAGGAACCGGGAGGGATAGTCGGGGCCGTTGCGATTTCCGGAATGGAGGATTCGACCGGGCTCTCGGGACGAGTCAGCATCAGGATGCCTATCAGGACGACAATGGTTGCCGCATAGGGTAACAGGCGTCTGATGAGGTATTTCTTTTTCGGTTGTATTTTTAATTTTACCTGTTCCCAGGCGTCGCGGGAATCGTATTGCATATATTCCTGCAATCCTTTCTCCAGATAGGAATGGGACAGGACATTTTCATAGAAGTGTTGGTTCTCTTTGTCTTCTTTCAGCCACTCCTGCAATTCCTGCATCTGTGACTCTTCCGCCTTGCCGTATAGGCTAAGCAGAATCAAGCGGGCTATCCTTTGGAAGGTCGTTTGGTGTTCCATGAACCGGTTCTTTTGTTTGTATTATAGAAACCGGTAACTTGAGGAAAAGGATGACAAACGTGTGTGTGTTTTATGCAAAAAAGTTGAAAAACGACAGACTGACGTTACGTGGAGGCTTTGTACGAAGAAGCAAGGCGGTTAGAAAAACAGCAATACAGCCAGGGGGAAGAGGTCTTGTAGCCGTTCTCGCAGATATTTCTTGGCGCGTTGGCGTTGCGTTTTGATGGTCGATTCGGAGATGTTCAATTGTTCTGAAATTTTCTGAATGTTCAAGTGGTCGATGTAGCTCATTTTAAAAATTCGCCGGCATTCCGTTGGCAGTTCTTCTATCGCGTTGAATATCTCTTCGAATATTTCCGTTTCCACCTGCTTCTGAAAATATTCGTTTTCCTGGAAATCCGGTTGTTTGATTTGTTGTCGGATGTTTGCCCGGTTATTCATTTTTTCCAGATAATTCAAAGTCTTCCGATGGACACAGCTATACAGGAAGGATTTCAGGGCAATCCAGTTGGAGAAATGGTACTTTTTTTCTTTGAAAAGGGCGATAAACGTTTCCTGTACGACATCTTTTGCCGCATCTGCGTCTTGCAGAAACTTGTTGGCGAAAAAGCACATCGAAGCATAGTATTTGTGAAACACAAATTCAAAGGCTTGTTCTTCTCCATTGTTTAGTCGCTCCAACCAATCCTCGGGACAGTCGTTATCCGGGCGTGAATGCTTTTTCATCGGGACAAATACGAATTTCGGGACAAAAATAGGAATTTTTATTGAAAAGACAGGAAAGAATCCATTATCGGTCATGGAGGCATTAAAATGGCGGGTGCTTGTCTTTACTTTCATTTATATGATTATCTTTGCATAAACTTTTAAGCGGTTAATTATGAAAAAGATACTGATTTTATCGTTTGTGTTTTCGGGCTTGACGCTTGTGTATTCCGGAAGTGTCAAGGCTCAGTCTTTGAAGGATATACTGAAATCGGAGAAGGCGCAACAGGTGTTGCAGGCGGTCAAGAAAGTGACGGCATTTAAGTGGGAAGATTTGCAGGGCACCTGGCAATACAAGGGTGCCGCTTGTCAGTTCAAGAGCGATGACTTGCTTCAGCAGGCGGGAGGCGTTGCCCTGGCGGAGGGAGTGGAACAGAAACTGGAAACCGCTTATCAGAAAGTGGGCATCAAAGCCGGTAATTTTTCATACACTTTCTGTCGGGATTCGACTTTTACGTGCCAAGTCGGCAAGAAGAAATTGAAAGGTACTTATACGTATGATGCCTCGCAACAGCTACTGGTTTTAAGTTATTTCCGTTTGTTTCAGGCGGATGTGCATTTGTCACGAACCAGCGACGGCATTGCTTTGCTTTACAATGCCGACCATTTGCTGAAACTGGTGACCGTGCTTTCCAGTTATTCTACAAGTTCGACTTTGTCGGCAATTGGTAAGGTGGCGGAACAATATGACGGAATGTTGTTGGGCTTTGATTTGAAACGCTAAATGCCTTCAGGTGAAAAAGATGAGGAAAAGCATTGTTCTGTTTCTGACGGTAATTTTGGGGGCTGTGGCTTTGGAGGCACAACCGTTTTCCTCTTTTTTTCAGCCTTTGACCTGGGAGCAGGCGAGTCTGATGGCTGCCCGGGAAAATAAATTGGTATTGATTGAGGTCGGTCCGACAGGGAAGAAAATAGACAAGATGCTGGAAAAGCATCGGGAACTATTGAATGCGCTGCTTCGGAACGTGGTTGCCATACGGGTGGATTCGTCTACTTCAGCCGGGAAAGAGCTTGAGGAGCGTTTGTTGATGAATCCCTTGCCGGTGTTTGCTTTTTTTATGCCTTACGGAGATTTGGTGGGGACAGTTGCTCCCGATGAGGTGGAACGGAATGCGGAGGTTTTGCGAGACGCCTTGCAAAAAGCGCAACAGATGGCACTGATAAAGAAAAGCAACAGCCGTGCCGTCAGCTTTTCAGAACTGAGCTTGGAGCAGGCTTTGTCGCAGGCGACGGAAGAAGACAAGCAGCTGTTTGTATATGTCCGTGATTCGCGTAGCCGGTCTTCTTTGCTGGTGGAAAGGAATGTGCTGAATCTGGACAAGGTTGCCGATTTCTTTAATCAGCATTTCATCAATCTAGCCTTGAATAAAGACCAGGCGGAGGAGTGGTTACGGCATTATCCTGTCCAACAGTTGCCGACTTATCTGTTCCTGAATCCGCAGGGAAAATTGTTGTACCGGGCGGAAAGGTATGCCGATGCGGAGCAGTTGACGGGCTACGGAAATGCGGCGTTGGAGAAAGCTCGGGGGATTCCTTTTGAAACGTTAGATGCCGGAGAAGCCGGTGCGAAAGCCCGGCTATCGGGCAAACTGGTGTTTACGGACCATTATGTTGCCGGTAAACAACATCGGGAGTTGCAACGTGCTGTTTTTTCCGATCCGGAGGTTACGGACTTGTTTTCTGCGCATTTTGTGAATGTCAGTAGCGAGGATGAGCAGGCTTTCTTGCAGTTCGCAGATGCTTCCGGCAAGGAATTGCACCGGGTGTTGAGCGTTGCGGATGCCGAGGATTTGTTGAAGCAGGCACAGATGGTGTTGACGGGACGGGGTGTTTCCGGAATGACGGAAGCGTATCAGAGAGGCAACCGGGAAGAGAAATTCGTGGAAGAGTATCTGGTCGTGCTGGAACGAGCGGGCAGGAGCGGGGAGGCTTCGCAAGTCGCTATGGCGCATTTGGTTTCGTTGGCACCGGATTGCTTGAAGGAGAAGCGATATTGGGCGTTGTTTGAGCAGTATGTTCGGGATGCCGAATCGTCTTTTTTCGACTATTTGTTGGAACACCGGACAGAACTTGCCGGACTTTACGGTGAGGAGGAGGTCTACCGAAAAGTGACGGACTTGTGGTTGGCAGGAGCCGGGCATTTTGTCCGTGACGGACGTTTTGACGAGGTCGGTTTCAAGGAATATGCCAAACGCTTGCGAAAAGAGAAGGTGGAGGGGTGGCGGCAAATCGTCCGAAATGCGCGTATGCAGGCAGCGGAACAGACGGGCGACTGGAAAACCTTTATCACTTTGGCAGAGGAGAAATGGCACGAAGAACATTTGACGGATGCGGAACTTTATCGTTGGGGAATGAAAATCGACGAGTGCTGTCGGGATGAGGGGGTGCGCTACAAAATGGCGCAATGGCTTGCCGGCAGGGCATTGCAGATACAACGGAATGAACAGGTCAGTGGCAAAGTGAAGGTGACTTCTTATCGTGGTTTCTTTGAGAAACTGGCGAACGACCTTTTGCGAAAAAAATAGGCGGTTATCCTTTTTTCAGTTTTTCTTCCAGCATAAACATTTCATCCCGTAAGCGGGCGGCTTCCAGAAAATCCATTTCTTTGGCGGCTTTTTGCATGGCGGCTTTGGTTTTCTGGAGCATCTTTTCGATTTCCGGTTTACTCATATAAGCGACTACGGGGTCGGCTGCTATATTCGTGTGTTCTTCCTCTACGTAGGCCTTTGCCGTGTCCTGGGTCAAGGCGGCATTGGTGGATTTTACGATTTGGCGGGGGATGATGTGGTGCGCCTCATTGTATTTCAACTGTTTTTCCCGGCGGTAATTCGTTTCGTCAATCGTTTCCTGCATGGAACGGGTAATCTGGTCGGCATACATGATGACTTTTCCGTCCACGTTCCGGGCGGCTCGTCCGGCGGTTTGGGTCAGCGAACGGGTGGAACGCAGAAAACCTTCCTTGTCGGCATCCAGTATGGCGACGAGGGATACCTCCGGTAAATCCAGTCCTTCCCGGAGGAGATTCACGCCAATCAGCACGTCGATGACGCCTTTGCGAAGGTTTTCCAGTATCTTGATACGTTCAATCGTTTCGACATCCGAATGGATGTACTGGCACCGGACCCCGATGCGTTCCAGGTATTTGCTGAGTTCTTCCGCCATTCGCTTGGTCAGGGTTGTCACGAGGGTTCGTTCCTGCAAGTCGATACGTTTGTGTATTTCCGTCACCAGGTGGTCAATCTGGTTTAAGCTGGGAACGACTTCTATGACGGGGTCGGGAATGCCGGTGGGGCGTATGATTTGCTCCACGATGACGCCTTCGCTTTTCTCCAGTTCGTAATCGGCGGGTGTCGCACTGATGTAAATGGTCTGTCCTGTTTTTTCCTCAAATTCATCGAACGTGAGCGGTCTGTTGTCAAAAGCCGCCGGCAATCGGAATCCGTATTCGACCAGTGTGGATTTCCGCGCGTGGTCTCCGCCGTACATCGCCCGGATTTGGGGGAGAGTGACGTGGGATTCGTCGATGACCATTAAGAAATCGTCCGGGAAATAATCCAGCAGACAGAATGGGCGGACTCCTGCCTGGCGTCCGTCGAAATATCGGGAATAGTTTTCAATGCCGGGGCAGTAGCCCAGTTCCCGAATCATTTCCATATCGTATTTGACTCTTTCTTCAAGGCGTTTGGCTTCCGGGAACTTGCCGGCGTCCTTGAAAAAATCCACTTGGTCCTGGAGGTCCTTGCCGATTTCAAAAAGGGCGTTGGCAATCGTCGCCTTGTCCGTGACAAACAGGTTGGCTGGATAGATGTCCAGTTCGTCTTGGTTGCCGATGGTCAGTCCGGTGCTCGGTTCGAACGAGGAAATCCGGTCGATGACGTCGTCCCAGAACTCAATGCGATAGGCCATGCCGTCGAATGTCTCTATTGCCGGAAAGATGTCCACCGTTTCTCCTTTGGCACGGAAACATCCCCGTTTGAATTCGATTTCATTGTTGGCGTAAAGGGCATCCACCAGACGCCTGAGCAGGACATTCCGGCTAATCGTCATGCCTTTTTTCAGGTGGATGACGTTGGAACCGAACGCCCTGGGGTCTGCCATGCCGTACAGGCAGGAAACGGACGACACCACGATGATGTCCCGTCTTCCGGACAATAGGGAAGCGGTGGTTCGTAGACGCAACTTGTCGATTTCGTCGTTGATGGCCAAATCCTTTTCGATGTAAGTGTCCGTTGTCGGCAGATAGGCTTCCGGCTGGTAGTAATCGTAATAGGATACGAAATATTCTACGGCATTTTCCGGGAAGAAGGCTTTGAATTCGCCGTAAAGCTGGGCGGCAAGGGTTTTATTGTGACTGAGCACCAGCGTGGGACGGTTGATTTCCTGGATGACATTTGCCACCGTGAACGTTTTTCCGGAACCCGTGACCCCCAGCAACACCTGTGCTTGGCGACCATCGACGATTCCTTTTGCCAATTGGCTGATCGCTTCGGGTTGGTCGCCTGTGGGGCTGAATTCTGAAGTCAGGTGAAACTGCATGGCATGACAGGTATTGGTTGTTTTGAGCCGTCCCGAACGAGGTCAAAGTTTGCTCATGAACTTTTCAG
Organism: uncultured Odoribacter sp.; assembly: GCA_947176455.1. Classification (GTDB taxonomy): domain Bacteria; phylum Bacteroidota; class Bacteroidia; order Bacteroidales; family Marinifilaceae; genus Odoribacter. The sequence goes on from CAMWQQ010000002.1 coordinate 19,682, forward strand.
GATTGATGATGAAACGGTCGTGGACGGCATAGCCGATAGGGCCTTTTTCATCCCATGCTTCCAGTTCAAAGCGGATGCGACGTCCGTCCACCTCGGTGACGGTGGCTTTGCAACCCACTTTTTGTCCGATGCCGGTAGCTTTGACGTGCCGGGTGTTGATTTCGATGCCAACGGTATCGCTGTCCGCATCCAGACAGCCTTCCAGGCAACGGATTGCCGTATTTTCCATTAGACCGACCATGGCGGGAGTTGCAAAGACTTCCAGTTTGCCGGAGCCGTAGACTGCCGCCGTATCTTTGTGCGTGACGGTCATTTCCTGGGTATATGTTTTTCCTATTTCAATCATGATTTGCAAGGTGTTAAAATTCGGAAGTAAAGTGGAACGTCAGTTTCTTGTAATTTTCTTGTGCCATTTGGAGCATATACTGGGAATCGGCGAGGAATACGTCTCTGCCTTCCTTGTCCTTTGCCATGTATTGTGCCTTGTGTTTCTTGAAATCTTCCAGTTCCGCCTGGTCTTGGGCTTCAATCCAGCAAGCCTTGTAAAGATTGACGGGTTCCCAGCGGCAGGCTGCCCCGTATTCGTGCAGCAACCGGTATTCGATGACTTCAAATTGCAAAGCGCCTACCGTGCCGATGACTTTCCGGTTGTTGAACTGGTTGACGAACAACTGGGCGACACCTTCGTCCATCAATTGGTCGATGCCTTTTGCCAGTTGCTTGGATTTCATCGGGTCGGCGTTTTCGATGTATTTGAACAATTCCGGCGAGAAGCTGGGAATTCCTTTGAAGTGCAGTTTCTCCCCTTCGGTCAGCGTGTCCCCGATTTTAAAGGTTCCGGTGTCGTGCAACCCGACGATGTCACCGGGATATGCCTCGTCGATGATTGATTTCTTGGAAGCCATAAAGGCGGTCGGGGTGGAGAACTTCAATAGTTTTCCGTTCCGCACGTGCAGGTAGTTCGTATTTCGTTTGAAAATGCCGGAGCAGATTTTAACGAACGCAATCCGATCCCGGTGGTTCGGATCCATATTGGCGTGGATTTTAAATACGAAACCGGTGAACTTTTCTTCATCGGGCTGAACCAGGCGTTCCTCGGTTTCCCGGGGAAGCGGATTGGGGGCGATTTCGATGAAACAGTCCAACAATTCCCGAATACCGAAATTGTTCAGGGCAGAACCGAAGAAAACCGGTGCCACGTGGGCTTCCAGGTACTCTTCCCGGTTCAATCCCGGATAAACCTCCCGAACCAGTTCCAGATCCTCCCGGAGTTTGGTTGCCGCCCGTTCTCCGATGTGCCGGTCCAGTTCCTCGGAATCCGTATCCGTGATTTCGATGCCTTCCTGTATCTTCTGGATGCTGGGGGAGTAAAGGCAAAGGTTCTGTCTGTGCAGGTTGTAAATGCCTTTGAACGTGTCACCGCTACCGATGGGCCAGCTCAGGGGATTGACCTTGATTTGCAGTTCCTTCTCCACATCGTCCAGGATGTCGAACGGGTCGTTCGCCGGACGGTCGAGTTTGTTGATGAAAACGATGACCGGGGTTTTGCGCATCCGGCAGACCTGCATCAGTTTGCGAGTCTGGGTTTCCACGCCTTTGGCGGCGTCGATGACAATGATGACGCTGTCGCAAGCCGTCAGGGTTCGGAAAGTGTCCTCCGCAAAATCCTGGTGACCCGGGGTGTCCAGAATGTTGATTTTGATGCCGTTGTATTCAAATCCCATAACGGAAGTTGCCACGGAGATTCCTCTCTGGCGTTCGATTTCCATGAAGTCGGAGGTGGCTGTTTTCTTTATCTTGTTGGATTTCACGGCACCTGCGACGTGGATGGCACCTCCGAAAAGCAGTAACTTTTCGGTCAGCGTGGTTTTTCCTGCATCCGGGTGGCTGATGATGCCGAAAGTACGACGGCGTTCAATTTCTTCTTTATATCCCATAGTTACGTTTTTGGAGGAACAAAGGTACGACAAATAAGGTAAAAGCTGAAAGCTGGAAGCTAAAATTTATGGGGAGTGGCGTGTCATAACAAAAAAATGCTTACCTTCGTTAAATCAAAAAGAAATGAACTTTAAATTAGAATCTTATGCAGATTGTTTACGCGACAACAAGTTTCAAAGGGACTTTCACTCGGGCGATTTTGGCGATTGTCGTCGGGGCGGTGCTGGTTATCTGGCCGGATGTCGCCTTGAGATATATCATTATGTTTATCGGAGCCATGTTTCTGGTGACGGGACTGGTCGCCTTTATTATTTCCAATAAGAATCGTGAAGAACATCGCCGGAGTTTGGTGCCTTTCAGTGGCATCGGCAGTATGGCGCTGGGGTTGCTTTTGCTTTGTCTGCCGACGTTTTTCACGACCATTTTTATGTTTGTGTTGGGCTTTATGCTGGTGATTGCCGCTATCGGGCAGTTTGTCGCTTTGGCTACGGCACGGCAGTACGGGATGATTTCACCGCTATCTTATTTGTTTCCGGTGTTAATCTTGGTTGCCGGTATTGTGGTGCTGTTTGACCCGTTCGCTTCAGCGGAAAGCGTCTTTATTCTTTTCGGCATCACTGCCATCTTTTATGGCATTACCGATTTGATAAACCAGTCTGTCATTCGGAAGGTAAGGAAAAACGCTGAGGAGCAGGAGCGGCTTGAAAAGATGGAAACAGAGCCGGAAGTGGTGGATGCGGAGTTCGAGGAATTGTGATTGCCGTTTCCCTCTTTCAGAGATAGGACAATAATACGAGGAAGAAATAAATGAAAACAGCCATAATAACGCCTTTCGAGGCGTTATTTTTGTTTAGACGCAGAAACAGGTAAAACAGGGCAAGGTCTGCGAAGAACACGCCCAGCGCAATGATTTTGAATTGAATTTTCAGCATGACTGCCTGTTGAATAAAGGTAGACAGGCTCAAATAGCGAAATCGAAAGACCCAGAAGAGCAGGACAATCAGCAATGGAGCAGTCAATCCCGGAATCAGTCCCCACAAGATACGGTCTTTCATGAGAAAGTGATTGAGGTGAAACAACGGGGTACGTGAAAATCGGGTTTTGTCGTGTCAATGGGCGCCCACGACAGATAGTGAGGAGTGGACAACTTGTCGCCACATTTGTACAAATTGGCTTGTGCTGTTAATCCCTTCCATTGCCGGATGTCGTGTTTGAAGAGGGCGGATGCGGGGATTGCCACGGTCAGTGTCCATGGTTTCCCGAGTTTTTTTTCTCCGAAATTTTCTTTCCCCAGCGACGATAAACGCTTGATGGACTGCATGATTTCGGGAGTGGCGTGAACGGCGTTTGGGCGTTCTTTTCTGAATCCCAGCAATGCCTTTCCGATACAGGTGAATTCAAAGTTGTAATAGCCGGTATCGTCCAGTGCGATGAAAAATTCGACGCAGGAGTCGGTCCATACTTCACCGTTGTCTTCCCGGATGGCGGCGAGGGTGTTGTTTTCCTCTACGGAGAACCGGATAAATAGTTCCGTGCCGTTGTGTGCCATTTGAAAACTTACCTGTGGCTTTTCGGGAAATGCTTCGGGCCAGTTGACGCAATCGATGATATGCCTTTCGGTGGCGGAAAGCGTTTCAGAAACAAGCGCCAGGTTGTCGGAATGCAATGTTCGGTTTTCGGGAATAATCACCATGATGAAATGAATGAAAAAAAGAAGTGTGTCCAAAGATTCACTTTCGACACACTTCCGAAATGCGTTATCTTATTTTGTTCTGATTTTGTATCCGGCTACACCGTAGTAAAGGATAAGCAGGAAGCAGGGCAGAGCCAGCCAGTAAGCGCCTTGTGCGCCAAAGCTGTCTTTCAGGAAACCAAAAACGGTGGGGATTACGGCACCTCCGGCGATAGCCATAGTCAGCAGTGCGCTTCCGGATTTGGTGAATTTACCCAGGTCTGCCATAGCCAGCGGCCACAATGCAGGCCACATCAGTGAACAACCCAGAGCCATGAGGAAGATAGCCCAGATAGAGAGCGTTGCGGGCATCAGCACGATAGCCAGCGAACCGGCAACACCGATGCAGGCGCAGATTCTCATCGCCATATCTTGAGTCAGGAATCTCGGGATTAGGATGATACCGCAGATGTAGCCAATCACCATACCGATGCTCGGAATCCAGGCATACCGGTCGGGGTTGTCCAAATTCAGGGCATTCGCATAGTCTACAGCCGTACTCAATGACAAGGTTTCCACTCCGACGTAGATGAACAAGGTCAAGGCTCCCAAAACCAGGTGCGGGAACTGCCAGATGGACGTTTTGTTTGCGGCATAGGGGCAGTCGGCGGTGTCTGTTTCGTCTTCTCCGGCCGCTTTCACTTCGGGAAGCGGAGCCATCAAGGAAATGACGCCCAACAGGAGGAATACGCCGATGATGATGTAGAAAGGCAGATACAAATCTGCAATCTGTACGTTGGTCTGGTCTGCCACGACGAGGGCGAAGAACAAGGGGGCTACCGGCCATGCCAGTTTGTTGCAGATACCCATGATGCTCATTCGCTTGGCGGCACTTTCAATCGGTCCCAGAATGGTGATGTACGGGTTTACCGATGCTTGAAGGTAGGCATTGGCGGCACCGCTGATGAAAGAAGCGAGCAGGAAAAGAATGAAACTTGCCTGCATAGCTGAAAGGACAAACAGCACGAAAGCAATGGCGAAAATCAAAAATGAAAGCGCCATGGTTTTCTTGTAGCCAATTGCGGCAATTGTCCTGGAAGCCGGATAACCGAAAATCAGGAACGGAACAAAAGTGGCTGCCAATAGCAGATAGGCGACACCCGACGGCAGGGACAAGGCGCCCTTTAAGGTCGGAATTAAAAATGAGTTGATACCCAATGCGAATCCTATCGCAAAAAACATCATTCCGACAAATGCTAACGGAATGGCAAAGTTGGTTTTGTTTTGTGACATGATATTAAATGTTAGAATGTTTTTTACAATTTTCGGGGTAAATATAGTAAAAAAATGATAAAAGGGTTCAGATTTGCATGGATTTCGTTAATGCCCATGTTATTAGAGGATTGTCAGAGATACTCGTTTCCCCAACCCCTCAAAGATGCGGAAAAGGGTGCTTAATTGAACATCCGCTTTGCCGTTCTCAAG
>CAMWQQ010000003.1 GCA_947176455.1 uncultured Odoribacter sp.
GTGGATTTGTGCGTGACAATCGGTCCGGCAATCATGATGAAGTTCTGTTCGTTGCTGACGCAGAAGCATGGAATCCCCACGATTGCCAGTCTGAATGCCCTTATGGTGGACGGTACCGGCATGTGCGGAGCTTGCCGGGTGACGGTCGGAGGAAAGACCAAGTTTACTTGTGTGGACGGTCCGGAGTTCGATGCCCATGCGATTGATTTCGATGAAATGTTGTTCCGTCTGGGCGGTTTTAAAAACGTTGAGACCGAGAAAATGGAGGCGTTCTTGCATCAGGGAGAATGTGCGGTGAGCGACCGGGATGCGGATTGGCGGAAAGCTTTGCGGGATACCGTGAAAGCCAAGGAGCGGACGATGATTGAGCGGGTGAAGATGCCGGAGCGTACGCCGGAGGAACGGATTGCCAGTCAGCGGCTGGAGGTGAATACCGGATTGACCAAGGATATGGCGATGCGCGAGGCGATGCGCTGTCAGGATTGCGTGAATCCGACTTGTATGGAGGGATGTCCGGTGGGTATTGATATACCTGGATTTATTAAAAATATCGAGCGGGGAGAGTTTCTGGAAGCCGCTTCCGTTCTGAAAAGGACCAGCGCGTTGCCTGCGGTGTGCGGTCGGGTGTGTCCCCAGGAAAAGCAGTGCGAATCGAAGTGTTTCTATTTGCAGAAGATGAAAAAAGCCCCGGTAGCCATCGGTTATCTGGAACGTTTTGCCGCCGATTTCGAGCGGGAGTCCGGACAGATTGCGATACCGGAGGTGGCCGCTCCGAATGGCATCAAAATCGCTGTCATCGGTTCGGGACCTTCCGGACTGTCGTTTGCCGGAGATATGATCAAACGGGGATATGACGTGACTGTGTTCGAGGCTTTGCACGAAATCGGCGGCGTGTTGAAATACGGTATTCCGGAGTTCCGTTTGCCTAATCGTATCGTGGATGTGGAAATCGACAACCTGCGGAAAATGGGCGTGAAATTTGTCACTAATTTTATCGTGGGGATGACGGAGGGTGTCGAGGAGTTGAAGAAAGAGGGATTCCAGGGCTTTTATGTGGCTTCGGGGGCAGGACTGCCCAATTTCATGAATATTCCGGGCGAGAATGCGAATGGAGTGCTTTCTTCCAATGAATACCTGACCCGAGTGAATTTAATGGGGGCTGATAATGAATTTGCCGATACGCCGGTATATCGCGGAAAAAACGTGGTCGTTGTCGGTGGGGGTAATACCGCTATGGATTCCGTGCGTACCGCCAAGCGTCTGGGGGCTGAACGTGCCATGATTGTTTATCGTCGCAGTGAGGAGGAGATGCCTGCCCGGTTGGAAGAGGTGAAACATGCCAAGGAGGAGGGATGTGAGTTTATCACGTTGACCAATCCTGTCGAGTATGTTGCGGATGAGAAAGGGCACGTGAAACAGGTACGTGTCCAGAAGATGAGCCTGGGAGAACCGGATGCCAGCGGACGTCGCCGTCCCGTGCCGGTGGAAGGCAGCGAGTATCTGATTGATGCGGATGTCGTGGTGGTGGCTGTCGGTGTTTCTCCGAACCCGATTGTGCCTCGTTCCGTGGACGGACTGGAGGTTTCCAAGAAAGGCACCATTGTGGTGGACGAAACGACGATGCAATCGAATCTGGTGGAATTTTATGCCGGAGGCGATATTGTCCGCGGGGGAGCTACCGTGATTCTGGCTATGGGAGACGGAAGACGGGCTGCCGCCAATATGGACGCCCGTTTTAAGGCAGGAAAGTAAAGACTATCGCAATAAGAAGGAAGAGGCTGGCTCGAAGTGACTTTGGGTCAGCCTTTTCGTGTATTTAGGGCTTGTCTGTTTCCCGAAAATGTTTTATCTTTGTATAAACTCTAATACTCAATCCCTATGGCAGTTAGTAATTTTATCCGTTTTGACTGGGCGATGAAACGCTTGTTGCGCAATAAGGCCAATTATGTGGTGCTTGAAGGTTTTCTGACCACTCTGTTGGGCGAGAAGATTACGATTTGTCATCTTTTGGAAAGCGAAAGCAATCGGGAAGATAAGGACGACAAGTATAACCAAGTGGATATTCTGGCGGAAAATTCCAAGAAGGAATTGATTTTGATAGAGGTGCAGAATAACACGGAGTATGCTTATTTTCAACGTATGATGTTTGCTACGTCCAAACTGCTGACGGAGTATATGTATCGGGGCGACGGTTATACCCGGGTGCGTAAGATATATTCTGTCAATATCGTTTATTTTGCCTTAGGCTCCGGAGAAGATGTCGTTTATCACGGAACGACCGAATTCCGGGGATTGACGAAAGGGGATGTCTTGCAATTGACGCCTTTTCAGAAAAGGCAGTTTCAGGTTGATGCGGTGGCAAAATTGTTTCCGGAATATTATATCCTTCGGGTAGAGAATTTCAATAAAGTCGCCAAAAGTCCGCTGGAAGAATGGATTTCTTATTTGAAAACCGGTGAGATACCCTATACGGCAAAGGCTCCGGGACTTCCGGAGGCACGGGCTCGGTTGCTGTTGGACCAAATGAGCAAGGGGGAGTTGGCGGCTTATTATAAGCATATAGACAAGCTGGTGATTTTGCGGGATAATATCTTTACTGAGCGAGAAGAAGGGCGTGAAGAGGGAAGAGAAGAGGGACGAGAGGAAGGCAAGCGTCAGGCTCTCTGTCAAGTGGTTGCCAGATTGAAATCCCAGAATATGCCTTTGAAACAAATTGCCGAATTGACCGGTTTATCTTTGGAAGAGATTGGCAAGCTTTAAGCAAAGGTTATTTCTCTGTTTTATTTTCGTTTGTGGTATCATTTAAAATCTTTGTCGCTCGCAACATTTCTCGTTTTCCGGGAGGACCGGGAAGTCGTTTCAGGGTAAAACCGGATGCCCGCAAGGCTTGCTTGACGATGCCTTTCACGCAGTAGGTGACCAAAATACCGTCCGGACGCAACGCTTGATGCAGACGGGCGAAAACTTCGGGCGTCCATAAATGTGGCTGGACTTCCGGACTGAAAGCATCGAAATAGACGATGTCAAACTGTTGAGAGAAGGCGATGTCTCGAATGTCTGTCCGGTGTTTGCATAAGCTGAAACAGGGAGTAATCGCCTGTTTGCTTTCCCAGGGGCACTGGTGTAATTGTTCAAACAGGTGCTTGTCTTTGAAATCGATGTGTTCCGGATAATTCAGGTATTTGATTTCGTCTGGGGACAACGGGTATTTTTCAATGGTATGGTAATGTACCGGAATCTGTCGTTCGGAAGCCTGTACCAAAGTAAGGTAGGCATTCAGTCCGGTTCCGAATCCCGCTTCCAGGATGTGCAGGGGAGCGGGTGCGGTGATGTTGTCCGGACGGTTTTCCAGAAAGTATTCCATTCCTGCCTGAATGAAAATATGCCGAGATTCCTGAATGGCTCCGTGTATGGAGTGGTAATGCTCGTTTAATCCGGGAACGTATAATGTGACACTATTGTCTTCTGTCGTGACGAGCCGGTGCATATCAGCAGAGTTCTTTCCGGAGGAGATTGACAAATTCGATGATGTCGCTTTCTGTCGTATCGAAGGAGCATACCCAGCGGACTTCGGAGGCATTCTCGTCCCAGACGTAGAAAAAACACTCTTTTTGAAGCTGTTCGATTTTTTCCCGGGGAACGATGGCAAAGATTTCATTGCCTTGAACAGCCTGGGTGATTCGGATGCCCGGAATCTTTGCGGCTTCGGATGCCAGCAGTTGAGCCATGCGGTTGGCGTGTCCTGCCGTTTTCAGCCACAGGTCGTTTTTCAGGATAGCTGAAAACTGTGCGGCGATGAAACGGGTTTTGGAGTGCAATTGCATCAGTTGTTTGCGGATAAAAGGGACCTCCTCTTTTACGCTTGTGTTGAAGAAAATCACGGCTTCCCCGAACAGCATGCCGTTTTTGGTGCCTCCGAAACTCAGTACATCGATGCCGACCTCGGAGGTGAGGCTTTGGGGAGTACATCCCAAATAAGCTATTGCATTGGCGAGTCTTGCTCCGTCCATGTGCACGTACATATCGTGGGCATGGGCAAAGTCGCAGATGGCTTTTAATTCTTCCGGAGTATATGCGGTACCGAGTTCCGTGCACTGTGTCAGGGAAATCATTTTGGGCTGAACATGGTGCTGATTCCCGAAATCGTGCATGTGATTCTGGATGAGTCCGATGTTTAATTTGCCGTCGAAAGTCGGAACCGTCAGCAGTTTACAACCGCTTTGCCTTTCAATCGCCCCGCATTCGTCCACATTGATGTGGGCGGTTTCGGCGCAGATGATAGCTTGATACGGGCGGATGAAAGAAGACAGGCTCAGGATGTTGGCTCCCGTGCCGTTGTAAACGAAAAATACCTCGATGTCCTGCCCGAAAATGGCTTTGAAATCAGCAATCGCCTTTTCCGAATAGATGTCTTCGCCATAGGAATGCTGGTGTCCGTAGCTTGCTTCTTCAATTGCCTTGAATACTTCCGGGGACACTCCGGAGAAATTATCGCTTCCGAAACCTCGTATCATGAACTGTGTTTAAAATAAATCCGTTTCAAAGGTAGTGAAATAATACCAGAAATTAAATACAGGTTAATACATAAGCAATCCAGCCAACCCAGCCAGGCAAATCATCAAAATCGGATGTATCTTGTATTTCCAGGTGAGCACGAAAGCCACGGTAAAAATCAGGAGGCTTTTCCAGTCAATGAAATTTTCCCGGTTCATCAACATCAGGGAGGCGGCTCCGATAAGTCCGACGGTCATGGGGCGCAGACCGGTGAAAGCGGCTTCCACGTACTTGTTGTTTTTGAATTTGTCGAAAAAGTAGGAAATCAGCAATACCAGCAGGAAAGGGGGAAAGCAGACGGCGAAGGTGGCGATGACGGAACCCCAGATGCTTCCGGTCGCCGTATATCCGATGTAAGTGGCGCTGTTGATGCCGATAGGACCGGGGGTCATTTGCGAGATGGCAACGATGTCCGTAAATTCCTGTAAGGTCAGCCAATGGTATTTTTCCACGACTTCATATTGAATCAAGGAAAGCATGGCATATCCTCCGCCGAATCCGAATATGCCGATTTTCAGGTAAACCCAAAGCAATTGCCAGTAAATCATAGTGCTTTTATAAATGGTTTTGCTTTATTTTCTTTTTTATCCAGAAGGAGTAAATCAATCCTCCCGCGATGCCTGCCAGTACGATGTAGGCTGGAGAAACCCCGCCTTTCCAGATGAGTACGGCACCGATTGCCGGGCAAATCAGTTGTAGCCAGTTCAGGTGCATGGAGCGGGCGGCATTGATGCAAGGCACGAGAATCAGGGCTACGACGGCAGGACGGATGCCGTTGAATATCCTGATGACCCAAATGTTGTCCTGGAAATGGTTGAAGAACAAGGCTATGGCAAGAATGATGACGAAAGAGGGGAGAATGGTGCCCAGGGCGCAGACGATGCTGCCCGAAAGTTTCTTGAGCTTATAGCCTACGAAAATGGAGATGTTGACGGCGAAAATTCCCGGTATGGACTGGGTGACGGCGAACAAATCCATAAAATCTTGCTTGCCGAGCCAGCCTTTGCTGATGACTTCGCGTTCAATCAAGGGAATCATGGCATATCCTCCGCCGATAGTGAACATCCCGATTTTGACAAAAGTAAGAAAAAGCGTCCAGTACATGTTGTTTACCAATTTGTCTCACAAAGGTACGTTTCCTTTTTCAAATGCGGGAGTGATTTTTATTTTTTGTCAGGCTTTATGGAAAAGATGTTGCAAGGGAGGGCGGAGAAAAGTTGTTATGATTTACGATGATTCCGATAGGCTTTGGGTAGCCGTGGAATCATCGTAAATTTCAGTGTGATTTAGATAGCATCTTTCTTGGCGTATTCGGAAAACTCGCAACCGAATTGCTCTGCCAGGTAGTTGTCCATTTCATCGGCTTTGAAGGCCATATTGGTGATATTTTTCCGAATATCTTCTGCAAATTCAGAAAAAATATCTGAAATATGAACCCGGTAAGAAAGATAAATCTGGTTGCCGTCCAGTCCCAACTGATAAGGTTTGATGTTTTCCGCACTCAGCAGATAGGTCAATACCGGTTCGAGGTCTTTTTTGGGCAATACGTTCAGGGGAGAGGTGCAAAACAGGTATGAGCGCTGGTAGACGAACATACGTATCTCGGAACTTCCCTTGTGGAAAACCCAGCTTTCATATCCGATTCGTGCCAGAATGGGATTAATGCCCATGTTTTCAATGGCTTTTTCGCAGAAAGTCGCCAATTCGGTCAATCCTCTTTGCTGAAAGATGTTTTCCGGTAATTTTTCACCGCAAGAAGGGCAGTATTCTTCTTCGTCGGATATGAATTCCTCACAACTGTTGCATTGGACATGGAAGGCATTCCGTTCCAGTGTTCCGGTTTGTTCCAGCAAGGTATTCAAGGAGGCGACGGGGATGCCGAATCCCATATTGTCGGCGTTATTCAGTTTGCTGGTCGTAATGGCGACAACCTCTCCTTTCTGGTTGAACATGGGTCCCCCGCTGTTTCCCGGGTTCACGGCGGCATCCGTCTGGATGTAATAGTTGTCGTCAATCAGTTGCCGGGGAGAAGATACGGTACCTTCGGTTGCCGTAAAGGGCATACCGAAAGGATAACCGGCAACGTTGATTTTTTGTCCCAGACTTACCTCTTCTGTGGCCAAGGCGATTTCCGGAAGTGCGGAAAAATCTCCTTCTGCCGTCAGCAAGGCAATGTCGAGAAAAGGATTGACGAGGATGACCTGTGCCAAATAACGGTTTTTGGCATTATCTTCGAGGGCGAGTTGCCGAAAGCCTTCCACGACATGGTAATTGGTTACGAACAGGTCATATTTTTTCAAGTAGAAACAACTGCCTGAGCCGCCGGCGTGGTTGACTTTGTATACGGTTTGAAATATATTCTGGTCCATGGTAAAATTTTTGATGGGTAAGTTTTTAATTTCCGAACTGTTGGGCTGCCAGTTTCTGCACTTTGGCGGTGTACTCTTCAACGCTGATTTTTCCGCTTGCCATTTGTTGCTGTAAAATCTGTACCTGCTGGAGATAGTCTTGCATGCCGTTGCCTTGCATCATTTGCTGCATATTTTGTATTATTTGTTGTTGCATGGCTTGCATATTTTGCACGTACTGGTTCATATCCAAACCGTTGTCGGTATCTTCCTCATCTTCGTCCGGATCGTATTCGTCCAGTTCGTCCTCCATGATTGCTTCCATGGCTTTATACAGGATTGGAGCGGCTTTTTCCCAGGGTTGTGCGGAACTTCTTTGCAAAGCGTCCGCCACGACTCTGTTTACATCTTCCTGGAGGTTGTTGTAGTAGTACATTTCATAGAATTTGTAAAGCATCATGATGCAAGCGGTCGGGTAATCCTCCGATTCCATGAAATGGGATATTTTTTTGTAACTTTCTTCAAAATTCTCTTGGATATTCTGGAGGTTGGAACGGCGTTTGGCAGGAATAAAGGTTTCTACGTAATAAAGATTTTCCGCCAGCTTTTCTTTGGGCATCTGTTGCAGTTTTTCAATCACGGCTTTTCCTTGGGCGGTGATGTCGGGCAGAGGCAGGTCGTTCCGGTCCATATCGCTGATTGCCTTTTGCATGTCGTTGAACAATTGTCCTTGCGGGTGTGCGAAGTACATGAATTTCATCATTGTCGTGTCGATGATGTTCCAGATATACCCGTATTTGCGTGCAGGCTCGAAATATTTTACGGCATCCAGACACTCTTGGCAACAAACTTGCAAGGCATTGTAAATTCGGTCGATGTCCGCTGTTGCGTATGGGGTGATTTTGGGTTCGTAGATGCGTTTTGCTCCGAATTTTGTTTCAAACTCATCGTCGTATTTGTCGCCCGTATGACAGATTTCTTCCAGGATATAATAGATTTTGTACGGATTAATCAGTTGAATCGGACAAGTGTATTCAAAAGACAATTGATTGTCTTTTAGATAAATCATTGACAAGTCCATGGCATTGAAATTCAATCCCGCAACCTGGCGGAGCAATGGTATGCGCCCTTTTTCCGGGAGCGAGACGAAAGGAGCCGTAATGGACAGTTTTTCATTGTCCAGTTTGATATTTACGACAATGGAACCGTGAGGGATGTGAAATTCATTTCCCTGTACATTGCCGTATCGGGTGCGAAATTCACCGTTTATGTAGTCGAGCAACGAGTAGAAAGATTTCAGGTATTCCTGATTCTCAAAAGCCTCTACGCTTACATCGAAAGCTTCGACATTCATTTTGCTCTCTGTCGATGCGATGACGGGAGGAATAAAGGTTAAGTTTTGCTTCATGATATAATGACGATAATTTGTTAGATTTTCAATAAGTTATATAAAAGTTTGTTCAAATGTAAGCGTTGTTTGCCGTATGTTGCAAATGTAATGATATTTTGGACGAATGCAAGAAGATGTCGTTTTTAATCGGCTTTTATGGCTTGGGAACGGTTTGAATGTTCATGAAAATATGTGTTATATTTGCCGGGTATTTTAGAAAGAAGAAGATGACGGCGAAAATCAGTAAGACCAATGCGGCGCGTTTGCTGGACCAGGCGAGAATCGCTTATGAACTGGTGCCTTACGAGGTGGATGAAAATAATCTGGCGGCAGGGCACGTGGCGGAGCAGTTGGGGGAAAACATTGCGCAGGTATTCAAGACTTTGGTGTTGCGCGGAGACAGGAACGGCATTTTTGTCTGTGTGGTTCCGGGAGATGCCGAGGTGGATTTGAAACTGGCGGCAAAGGCTTCCGGCAATAAAAGCGCGGAACTGATTCATATGAAGGAATTGCTGCCGACAACGGGGTATATCCGGGGAGGCTGTTCGCCAATCGGTATGAAAAAGGCGTTCCCGACTTTTATCCATCATTCCTGTATGGATTTTGATTCTATTTATGTCAGTGCGGGCGTCAGGGGATTGCAGATAAAAATAGCTCCGGGAGATTTGTGCAGGTATGTCGGAGCGGTGCTAACGGCGTTGATTTTGGTGTAAACTATGGATATCGGCAAGACTTTGATTCATTGGTACGCTGAAAACAAGCGGCAGTTGCCTTGGCGGGAGACGACAGACCCTTATCGGATTTGGATTTCGGAAATTATTTTACAGCAGACAAGGGTGGTGCAGGGACTGGAATACTTCAACCGTTTTGTGGAGCGGTTTCCGGACGTCCGGACGTTGGCGGATGCGGAAGAGGACGAAGTGATGAAGTATTGGCAGGGACTGGGGTATTACAGTCGCGCTCGTAATTTGCATGTGGCTGCCCAGGAGATCAGAGACCGGTTTGGCGGAAAGTTTCCGCAAACCTACGAGGAGGTGCTGTCTTTGAAAGGGGTCGGTGAATATACGGCGGCTGCCATTTGTTCGTTTGCCTGGCGGTTGCCCTATGCCGTAGTGGACGGGAACGTTTATCGAGTGTTGGGGCGGGTGTTCGGTATGGATGTGCCGATAGATTCCGGTGTCGGAAAAAGGGAGTTTGCGGCATTGGCGCAGGAGTTGTTGGACAAGGAACGCCCCGACCTTTATAATCAAGCGATTATGGATTTCGGCGCAGTGCAATGTACGCCCCGAAATCCCGATTGTCTGTATTGTCCGTTGCGAGAGGGGTGCATCGCCTTTTCGGAGGGCAGGGTGAATGATTTGCCGGTAAAGGCAGGCAAGACTGTCGTAAAGCCCCGTTATTTCAATTATTTGCATATTCATAGCAAGGGCCTGCATTTGCTGGCGCGCCGTGATGACAAAGATATTTGGCGCAATCTTTACGAATATCCTTTGATAGAGACGGAGGATCCTGTGGATTTTGGGGAATTGCAGCGTTCCGATGCGTATTGTCGTCTGCTGGACGGGGTGGATGAAATTCGGGTGCTTCGTATGATAGAAATGCCGAAGCACGTGCTTTCCCACCGGATTATTTATGCCCGGTTTTATGAATTGGAAGTCAGTAACTTTTCCGATGGAATGAAGAATTACTTGCAGGTGAGGGAAGAGGAGGTGGAGCAGTATGCCGTTTCCCGGCTGATAGAACTGTATCGGGAGATGTAGGATTTCTATGCGTTTTCTTGCCGGATGCCGTCAGAAGTCGGCAGGTTTTTCCAATTGCATTTTTTGCCCGGTTGCCGGGTGTACGAACTCTATGTATTCAGAGTGGAGGTAGAGGCGTTCTGCCTTTTTTCCGTACAGGGAATCCCCGACGATGGGGCAGTTCAGCCCCAGGGGGTGTGCGGCGTGTACCCGTAACTGGTGGGTGCGTCCGGTCTGCGGATAAAAGGCGATGCGGGTGTGCCGTTCCGTCCGTTCCAACACCTGGTAGCGGGTAATGGCAGGTTTGCCGAATGTTTCGTTTACGATTTGCCGGGGACGGTCATGGATGTCCGGGCAAAGTGGCAGGCTGATGACTCCTTCGTTTGCGGGAACATTGCCGTCCAAGAGAGCCGTATAGCGTTTCCGGACGGTATGAGCAAGAAATTGCTTTTGCAGATGCTCGTGGACGCTTTTGCTTTTGGCAATGAGTAGCAATCCCGAGGTTGCCATGTCCAGCCGATGTACGAGTAGGGGACCGGTGGCTTCGGGATATGCTTGCCGAGTCAAATCCAGAACGGACAGACGGGGCGTTTTGCCGGGGACGCTGAGCATCCCTGCCGGTTTGTTGACGACCAGCAGCCATTGGTCCTCGTAGACGATTTCGGGGAATTCGGTAAACTGCCGTTCTTCGGGCAGGTCGGGTTGTTCCGTGTTCAGACCTTGTAGCATAAAATGCAGGATAGGACCGCATTTCCCTTGGCATGCCGGGTAATAGTATCCTTGCCGTCGGATTTCCGTTTTCGGGGAGCATCCCCACCAGAATTCCGCCATAGCAACGGGATGCAGTCCGTGTTTATAGGCAAACTGGAGCAACTTCGGGGCGGCGCATTCTCCGGCTCCGGCAGGAGGATTGTTTTGCCCCTCTTCCCGGAAAAGGTCGAACAGATTTTTTTCCTCTCCCCGGGCATTGAGCAGTCGGAATTGCTCGAACAGTCGTTGCTGGAGTTTGGCGGAACGCTGTTTGCGCTCGGCTTTCAATGTTTCGATGCGTTTGGTAAATTCGTCAATGCGGTGTTGTATTTCACCGACCTGTTCTTTCCAGTGTTTTTCTAGGCGTTTGTATTCGGCTTTTTGGAATTGACTTTCACGGATGAGCGCCGAGGTGTCGATGTCTTGTGGGTTCCGGCTACGTTGCAGGTCCCGGGTGGCTTTGTCCGCCTTTAGCTTGGCTTTGGCGGTTGACAAGGCTTGTTCGGCTTGTGAACTTTTTGCCGTTAAATCCTGCCGTGCTTGCTGGTAGTCCGGGTCGTTTTCTATTTGCCGGATTTGCTCGTTGATAGTGGAAATGTGCTGTTCCTCCTGCGTAAAGAAACCGTCCGGTGCTTGCAGGTTGTAGACCGGAGGGACGAAATAGGGGTGCAGGTAGCTACCGTCAAGTATGCCCGAAAAGGCTGCCAGGAAACCGATTCGGTTGTCCGGAGTACGGACAATCAGGACGCCGAACATTTTTCCTTCGTCCGGTTTCCGTTTCCAGAGTTCCATTCCGGAAAGATATTCTTGCACCTCTCTTACCGCTTCTACGCACAAGGCGTGAGGCGTGTAATGGAACGGATTGGTGAACCGCTCAGGCAGTGCGATGCCGGCAACCGAATTTCGGAAAAAATGAATCATAAGACGTGATGATAATTTTTGCCTAAAGTAGTGAAAATCGGGATAAACTGAAAATCCTGGGAATTTTATAAATTTGCGACGGAAAATAAGAATCAAATGAAAGAAGTAAATCCTGGAGAAACGTCCCGTGCGTACGCGTTTGAGATGTGGATGAAAGCGCCTATGCCTATGGTGACCCTGTTCAAGACGCTTGATGTGTCGAATCTTGTGCGGTTGAGCCGAAAGAAAGGCTTGAAATTCAATATGCTGATATGTTGGTGCATCGGCAGGGCGGCGAGCCGGATGAAGGAATTTTATCTGCTTCCGGTGGGCGACAAGCTGATTCAGTATGAATCCGTTGCCGTTAATACCATTGTCGCCAACAGGGAGGGAGAGGTCAGTTCGTGCGACGTTCCGTTTTCGGACGATTTGAAGGCGTTTAATGAGGATTATCTGCGTCTGACCCGTCAGGTCGCCGAAACCTGCCAGAATCACGACCTGCCCGAAAGTATGGTCATCGGCACTTCGGCGCTTGCCCGGTATGACTTGGACGGGGCGGTGGGGATGTACAGTGGCATATTCAACAATCCGTTTATGATTTGGGGCAAATACCGAAAGCATTTTTTCAAGACCACGCTGTATGTTTCTTTCCAGTTTCACCATACGCAAATGGACGGTGCCCACGCTGCCGGATTCCTTGATTTGTTGCAGAAAGAGATAGCCGGAGCAAAATAAAAACCGGGGGAAGGCTTGGGAAAATCGGTGAAAATTGATTAATTTTGCCTGAATCGCTTACGGGACATAAAGTTTGACGATTCCCGGAATCTTCGGATATCCGGCGGATTGTGTCGTGAAATTAATAAACATATTTGTGCAGATGATAGACAATGGTTATTCGGAAGATTCGATTAAGACGTTAGACTGGCAGGAGCATATCCGTCTTCGTCCCGGAATGTATATCGGCAAGCTGGGTGACGGTGCGGCACCGGATGACGGTATTTACATTTTGGTGAAAGAGGTGGTGGACAACTCCATTGACGAGTTTGCCATGGGTGCCGGTACGGAAATCCTGCTTACGGTGGAGGACCGGAAAGTGACCGTGCGTGACTTCGGACGAGGTATTCCTTTGGGGAAGCTGGTGGATGCCTCTTCCAAGATGAATACCGGTGCGAAATACGATTCCGAGGCTTTTAAGAAATCCGTGGGGTTGAACGGGGTCGGTATCAAGGCGGTCAATGCGTTGTCTGAAAGTTTTGAAATCCAGTCTTTCCGGGAGGGAGAAACCAAGTATGTCCGTTACTCCCGGGCGAAAATCGTGGAGGAGCGGGATATTGAACCGACGCAGGAACCGAACGGTACGAAGGTGACTTTCCTGGCGGACAAGGATATTTTCGGGAATTACCATTTTATCATCGAATATCTGGAGGCTATGGTGAGGAACTATGTGTTCCTGAATGTCGGTCTGACCATTGTTTTCAACGGGCATAAGTTTTTTTCCAAGCGCGGGTTGTATGACTTGCTGACGGAGAATATGAACGGTGAGGGATTGTATCCGATCATTCACCTTCGGGGGGAAGACATCGAGATTGCGATGACGCACGGCAGACAGTATGGGGAGGAATATTATTCGTTTGTTAACGGTCAGCATACGACGCAAGGAGGAACGCATTTGAGCGCTTTTCGTGAGGCGGTAGCCAAGACCATACGGGATTTCTACAAGAAAGATTTCGATATGTCCGATATCCGTGCTTCCATTATCGGTGCCATCAGCATCAAGGTACAGGAGCCGGTGTTTGAGTCGCAGACAAAGACGAAGCTGGGGTCCAAGGACGTGGGTCCGGAAGGTCCGACGGTGCGGAATTTCATTATGGATTTCGTGACGAAGGAGCTGGACAATTACCTGTATCGCAATCCGGATACGGCGGAATTGCTGTTGAAGAAAATCGTGGAGACGGAAAAAGAGCGGAAGGCGATGTCCGGAGTGCAGAAGATTGCCCGCGAGCGTGCCAAGCAGGTGAGCCTGCACAACCGGAAGTTGCGTGATTGCCGGGTGCATTTCAATACGAATCACGAACGGAAAACGGAGTCGTCCATTTTTATCACCGAGGGGGATTCCGCCAGCGGTTCCATTACGAAATCCAGGGACGTGAACACGCAGGCGGTGTTCAGTCTGCGGGGAAAACCGCTGAACTCGTACGGCTTGACGAAAAAGGTGGTGTATGAAAACGAGGAATTCAATTTGTTGCAGGCGGCGTTGAATATCGAGGACGGTCTGGAAGATTTGCGTTACAACAATGTCATTATCGCAACGGATGCTGATGTGGACGGTATGCACATCCGTTTGTTGTTGCTGACTTTCTTTTTGCAATTTTTTCCGGATTTGGTGCGTTCCGGGCACGTGTATATCCTGCAGACCCCGTTGTTCCGGGTTCGGAACAAGAAAGAAACCCGTTATTGCTATACGGATGCGGAGCGAGAGAATGCGATTCAGAAACTGGGACCGAAACCGGAAATCACCCGTTTCAAGGGGTTGGGAGAGATTTCTCCGAGTGAGTTCGAGCATTTCATTGGGAAGGATATCCGGCTGGAACCGGTGCGGATTTCCAAAGGCGATTCCATTGACGAGGTGTTGAGTTATTATATGGGCAAGAATACACCGGAACGGCAGGATTTCATCATTGACAATTTGTATATAGAGAAGGACGAGTTGCGGTAACGGATTAACGATTTACGATTTAGTGATTTTATGAGTGAGGATATAATAGAACCGGACTTGAATCCGGAGGAGAAAGATGAAACGCAACGGGATGCCGTTGAACATCAAGAACCGACCGTAACGGAGGAATTGATTGATGACGGGGAAGCACCGGTAGTGGTGGACGATGAGGGGGAGGAGAACGGGAGCATCCGTTCCATCCAGCATTTGGACGGGATGTATCAAAAGTGGTTCCTGGATTATGCTTCTTATGTGATTCTGGAGCGTGCGGTGCCGTATATCAACGACGGTTTGAAGCCTGTGCAGCGTCGTATTCTGCATTCGATGCGCGAGTTGGACGACGGGCGTTATAACAAGGTGGCGAACATTATCGGGAATACGATGAAGTATCATCCTCACGGAGATGCTTCTATCGGTGACGCCTTGGTGCAACTGGGGCAAAAGGATTTGCTGATTGACTGCCAGGGAAACTGGGGAAATATTCTGACGGGGGATTCAGCCGCCGCTCCCCGTTATATCGAAGCCCGTCTGTCGAAGTTTGCGCTGGAGGTGGTGTTCAATCCCAAGACGACGGATTGGAAACCTTCTTATGACGGACGTAACCGGGAACCCATAACGTTGCCCGTGAAGTTCCCGCTGTTGCTGGCCCAGGGAGTGGAAGGTATCGCCGTGGGACTGGCTTCCAAGATATTGCCTCACAATTTTATCGAGTTGCTCGATGCGTGTATCGCTCATCTGAAACACGAGGACTTTGTGCTGTATCCCGATTTTCCGACCGGAGGTATGATAGACGTGTCCAAATACAATGACGGTATGCGGGGAGGCACGGTGAAAATCCGGGCGAGAATCGAGAAGGACAATAGCAACAAGGTATTAAAAATCACTGAAATACCTTTTGGAAGGACGACTTCCAGCCTGATAGACAGTATTATCAAGGCGAACGAAAAGGGCAAGATTAAAATCAAGAAGATTGATGACAATACGGCAGGCGGTGTGGAGATTCTGATTCAGCTGGCTCCGGGTGTCTCTTCCGATAAGACAATCGATGCCCTGTATGCTTTTACGGATTGCGAGTTGTCCATTTCGCCGAATTCCTGCATCATTGAGGACGAAAAGCCGAAGTTTGTGCCGGTTTCCGACATCCTGAGACAGTCGGCGGACGATACGGTTCGCTTGCTGAAAATGGAGCTTGAAATCCGACTGGGGGAATTGCAGGAGGAGTGGCATATTTCCTCCCTGGAGAAGATATTCATCGAACAGCAGATATACAAAGACAAGGAATACGAACAGAGCAAGTCGGGCGAGGAGGCGATACCTCACGTCCGGAAGCGTTTGAAGCCTTTTGTCGGCAATTTCTTCCGGGAGGTCACGGATGAGGATATCCTGAGGCTTTTTGAAATCAGGATGAAACGGATTTTCCGTTTTGATTCGGAAGAGGCGGACAAGAAGATTGAAGGGCTGGAACAGGAGATTGCCAAGGTCAAGCACGACATTGAGCACATCATTCCTTATTCGATTGCCTATTATGAACGGATTAAGGCGAAGTACGGCAAGGGAAGGGAGAGAAAGACGGAAATCCGGAATTTTGAAAACATCGAGGCTGCCAAGGTCGTGATAGCCAATGAGAAGTTGTATATCAACCGCGAGGAAGGGTTTATCGGTACCGCTTTGAAGAAAGACGAGTATATCTGCGATTGCTCGGATATGGACGAGGTAATTATCTTCAAAAAAGACGGTACTTATTATGTGACGAAGGTGGCGGACAAGATTTTCGTGGGGAAAGAGGTGTTGTATGTGAATGTATTCAAGAAGAACGACAAACGTACGATTTACAACGTGGTTTACCGTGACGGCAAGTACGGTACGTCGTTCGTGAAGCGTTTTAACGTCACGGGAGTGACCAGGGATAAGGTGTACAACCTGACCAAGGGGACTGCCGGTTCGAAAGTATGGCATTTCAGTGCCAACCCGAATGGCGAGGCGGAAGTCATCAAGGTGTGCTTGAAACCGAAACCCAATTTGAAGAAGTTGGTTTTTGAGTATGATTTTGCCGATTTGGCTATCAAAGGGCGTGATTCTATGGGAAATACCTTGGCGAAGAGCGACATTCACAAAATCAACGTGGTGCAGAAAGGGGTTTCCACGTTGGGAGGTTGCAAGATTTGGCTGGATGAGGACGTATTCCGCTTGAATACGGACAACCGGGGCAGGTATCTGGGCGAGTTCCAAGGAGAGGATCGCATATTGGTGGTGAATAAAAACGGGACTTATTATACGACCGACTTTGACCTGAACAATCATTACGAGGACGGTTATCTGGTCTTTGAAAAGTTTGATGCGGAGAAGGTGTGGTCCGCCGTGTTCTTTGACGCGGAGCAGGATTATTATTACCTGAAGCGCTTCCGGTTTGAGGATTCCGTGAAGCTGAATTCCATTATCGGTGAAGCGGAGGGTTCGCGCCTGGTGTGTCTGAGCGGAGAGCGTCATCCCCGTTTTGAAGTGGTGTTTGGTGGCAAGTACGAAGCTCGGCAACCGGAAATCATTCTTGCGGAGGAATTTATCGCTGAAAAATCGTACAAGGCAAGAGGCAAGCGGATTACGACCTTTGAAGTGAAGGAGATTCGGGTAGCAGAACCTTTGGTGGAAGAGGAAGAAGAAGATAGGGAAATAAATACCGACGTGGAGTTTGAAATTACCAATCCGGAGGGAATTGTCGGGGAGGAGCAGATGAAACTGGATTTTGAGTAGGAGAAGGATATGAAGTATTTTCTGGTGGGGTATATGGCTTGTGGCAAGACGCATCGGGGTAGGATTATGGCGGAGGAACTGGGCATCCGGTTCATAGACCTGGATACCTATATCGTCAATCGGGAATTTCGGACGATACCCCAGATTTTTGCCGAGGAGGGAGAGGCTGGATTTCGGAAGCTGGAAACTCGTTATTTGCAGGAGGTTTGCGAACTATATAAGGATTTCGTGCTTTCGACGGGTGGTGGAACGCCTTGTTTCAATGACAATATGGCTTATATGAACAGCCAGGGGCAGACCCTGTTTCTGAATACGAAGTTGGAGGTCATTGTGGAACGCCTGATTCGGGGCAAGCGCAGGCGTCCCGTGGTGAGCGGGATGAGTGACGAGGAAATCCGGGAATTTGTCTGTTGGCATTGGAAGGAGCGGTTGCCTTTTTATCAGCAGGCAAAAGAAGTGATTGTGGAATAATGGTTCGTTATGAATAACTTTTTTGCTATGAGAATGAATAATTTATGGGTAGTTACTCTAATTTTATCGCTTATGATAAGTTGTGATTCAAAGAAAGAAAACAAGGCGCCGACGCAGGATGCCTTGGAGAACATTTTTGCCCGGAAAAGTGTCCGGAAGTATTTGCCGGAACCTGTGGAAAAGGAGAAGTTGGAAATGCTTTTGAAAGCCGGAATGGCGGCACCCAGCGGGAAGGATGTACGTCCCTGGGAGTTTGTGGTTGTGGATGACCGTGCCGTACTGGACAGCCTGGCTGCCGAGTTGCCTTATGCCAAGATGTTGAAAGGAGCTCCCTTGGCTATTGTGGTTTGCGGAGATAAGTCGCGTTCATCCTACTGGTATATAGATTGTTCCGCCGCCACTCAGAATATTCTTCTGGCAGCCGAGGCATTGGGACTGGGAGCCGTATGGACAGCGACCTACCCTTATCCGGAACGAATGGAAGCGGTACGGAAGTATGTGGATTTGCCAGACCATATCGGTTCTTTGTGCGTCATCCCTGTCGGTTATCCCGCTATGCCACACAATCCGAAAAACAAGTGGGACGAAACCAAAGTGCATTATAACAAATGGTAAGGCTTGGATAAGGCGTAAAATCTTCAAATACAAGAATGGGAATATGAATTTCATATTCCCGTTTTTTTTGCATTCGTTTCAGAACTTATCCACATTTTGTCCGTATAACCTTTTATTCCATACTTTTTAACTTTATTCAAGGCCTTTGGTTTTGGTTCCCGGTGTTTGATAGGCACATAAAGTTAAAATCAATACATTGTTATGAAATTGAGATTGGTTGTTATTTCCGGCTTGTGTAGCGTCCTGGGATTTTCCTGTGAGGGGAAAAAAGAGAATTACCAGGAAATCGACAGGCCGGTACGCATTGCGAAAGTGGAGACGCTGGGGGCTATGCAACGGATGTATTCGGGAGTCGTGGGGGCGGAGGAGTATGGCAAGCTGGCTTTTAACGTTTCCGGTCCGCTCGTGGAAATGAATGTGGAGGCAGGGCAGCAAGTGAAGAAAGGAACGGTTATCGCCGCCGTAGACCCGTCGGATTATCGTTTGCGCTATGAAGCGAACAAGGCGGCGTTTATTACGGCGAAGTCACAAATGGAACGAAACCAAAAGCTGTTGTCTATGCAGGCGATATCCCGGCAGGATTATGAGGTTGCGGAGGCGAATTTCGTAAAGGCGAAATCGGCTTATGAGACTTCGGGAAATACCCTCTCGGATACGAAATTAGTGGCTCCTTTTGACGGTTTCGTAGAGCAGAAATATGTGGAGAATTATCAGAAGGTGCAGCCGGGGGAGGCTATTGTCAAGTTGGTGAATCCGGACAAGCTGGAAGTCGGTTTCATTTTTCCCGAGACGAATGTCCGCCTGACCCGGGAAGCGATGCAGGTGGCAGTCGAGTTCGATACTTATCGGGGAAAATGGTTTGAGGCAAAGGTGAAGGAGTTTGTGGACGCTTCTCCTGGCGGAAGCGGTATTCCGGTGCGTTTGGCTATCACGGATACGGCATTCAGACGGGATGTTTATCCTGTTTATCCGGGCTTTTCCTGCAAGGTGATGCTGAGCATCGGGAATCCTGCCGGAGATGGGTATTCGGTGCCTTTGAGCGCGGTATTCAAAGATCTGGGGACAAATGAGACTTCGGTATGGCTGTATGATGATACGAAAGGAATCGTGCATCGGCGGGCTGTCGTGGCGGAACAATTGTTCGGGAGCGACGATGTACAGATTACCTCCGGTTTGAAAGCGGATGACGTGATTGTGGTCGCCGGAGCGAATTACATCACGCAAGGACAAAAGGTCAGTGTTGTAAACCATTAAATGTCGAAACAGATGAGTATCGTCAAATATTCATTGGATAATCCGAAGGTTATTTATTTCTTTTTGGCCGTTATGCTGATTGGAGGAGTGATTTCTTTCGGCTCTTTGGGGAAAAAGGAAGATTCGCCGTTTGCAATAAAAACAGCCGTGTTGATTACGCAATATCCGGGGGCTTCTCCGAAGGAGGTGGAGGAGTTGATTACCGAGCCCATTGAGCGGGAGATTCAGTCTATGCGCCGGGTTTATAAAATCAAATCGGAATCTTATTATGGAATGTCCAAGATTTCCATTGAATTGTCACCGGCGACCCCGCCCGGGGAGATGCCACAGATGTGGGACGAGTTGAGGCGAAAAGTGCTGAATGTGCAGTCGCAATTGCCTCAAGGCGCTTCCGCCATTAAGGTGTCGGATGATTTCGGGGATGTTTTCGGTATTTATTTTGCCTTGACGGCGGATGACGGCTTCAGTTATCACGATTTGAGGGAATGGGGACAGCGGTTGAAAACGGACCTGGTGACCATAGAGGGGGTGCAGAAGGTGGCTTTGTTTGGAGAACAGACCGAGGTGGTAAACGTGTTTATCTCTATGTCCAAACTGGCCAATTCAGGGATAAACCTGAATGCGGTGATGCAGACCATAAAATCGCAGAATTCGTTGATTAATACCGGAGAAAAAAAGGCGGGGAGCATTCAATTGAAGGTGTTGGCAGAGGGTACTTACAAGAATCTGACGGACATTAGGAATCAATTGATTTCCACTGAGGGTGGACAGCAAATTCGTTTGGGAGATATCGCCATTGTGGAAAAGGGATATATGGAACCGCCAAGCACCTTGATGCGGGTGAATGGGAAGAAAGCCATCGGGATAGGGGTCTCCACGGCACCCGATTATGATGTGGTGAAGGCGGGGAAGTCGGTCAGGATGAAATTGGTCCAGATAGAACAGCAGATTCCGGTGGGCATTGAAATGGTGACGCTTTATCCGGAAGACCGGATTGCCCGTGAAGCCAATAACGGCTTTATTCTAAATCTGGTGGAATCCGTTGTGATTGTGATTTTTATCATCTTGCTCGTGATGGGGGCAAGAGCGGGTTTGTTGATAGGTAGCTCGTTGGTGTTCTGTATCGGGGGCACCTTGTTGATGATGCTGTTTATGGGGATAGGGTTGAATCGTACTTCGCTGGCCGCCTTTATCATTGCTATGGGGATGTTGGTGGACAATGCCATTGTAGTGACTGATAATGCCCAAATTGCCATTCAGCGGGGAGTACGCCGACGCCAGGCTTTGATGAACGGAGCAACGGCACCGCAGTGGGGGTTGCTCGGAGCGACGATGATAGCGGTGTTTTCGTTTTTGCCTTTGTATCTGGCACAGTCTTCTGTTGCCGAAATGGTAAAGCCTTTGTTTGTCGTGCTGGCGGTTTCGTTGATATTGAGCTGGGTGCTTGCCTTGTCGCAGACGACCGTATTCGGAAATTTCATCCTGAAAGAGGGAAGTGGCGAAAGCGGTGATGACCCCTATGATAAGCCGTTTTACCACAAATTCGGGCATTTTTTGCGACTTCTGATTCGCTACAAAGCGGTTGCTTTGCTTGTTATGGTCGGACTGTTCGTGTTGTCGTTGGTGGTTATGGAGAGCTTGCCACAGAATTTTTTCCCGAATATGGACAAGCCTTATTTCCGGGCGGATTGTTTTTTACCGGAAGGGTATAGTATCCGGCAGACCGAAAAGGATATGGGCGAGATTGAAGATTTTCTGATGAAGCAGGAAGAAGTGGTGAATGTGTCCGGAACATACGGCAGTTCTCCTTTGCGCTATTATTTGGCGAGCACCTCTTTCGGACCGAAAGCCAATTTCGGAAATTTGCTGGTGGAAGTGAAGGATAAAAAGTACACGGTAGCTGTGGAAGCCCGTCTGAACGAATATGTCCGGAAGCATTTTCCGAATATCCTGATTCGCTCTTCCTTGTTTAAGTTGTCCCCGGCGGTAGAAGCCAACATCGAGTTTGGTTTTATTGGGGACAATGTCGATTCGCTGACCCTGCTGACGGAGAGGGCGATGAACATTATGCGCAAGTGTGATATGGCTACCGATGTGAAAAATAGCTGGGGAAACAAGGTGCCGGTATGGGAACCGGTTTATTCGCAGGAACGGGGACAACGCCTGGGGATTACCCGGCAGGCAGTCGCTTATGCCTTGAAGATAGCCACGAATGGTCTGACTTTGGGGGATTATCGGGAAAAGGATATGTTTATGCCTATCTTGTTGAAAGAGGACAATATCGCCACTTCCGGCATAGACGATATGAGGACTTTGCCCGTTTTCTCGCAATCCGGTTATGCCGTGCCTCTGGCGCAGGTAGTGGACAGTTTTGTCTTTAATTATAGCTACAATGTCATTAAACGGTATAATCGGGAAAAAGTGATGATGGCACAATGCGATTCCAAAAGGGGTGCCAATACGATGTCCGCCTTTTCCCAGATAAACCAGGCGTTGGAGGAAGAAATGGAGTTTCCTCAAGGCTATCGGATGAAAGTGTTTGGCGAAGCTGAGAGTCAGGCGGAATCGAATGCCGCCATCGCCGCCAATTTGCCCTTGACTTTTATTTTGATGTTTGTTGTGTTGTTGTTTTTGTTCAAGACTTACCGGAAACCGATGATTATCTTGTTAATGGTGCCGTTGATTTTT
Organism: uncultured Odoribacter sp.; assembly: GCA_947176455.1. GTDB lineage: Bacteria > Bacteroidota > Bacteroidia > Bacteroidales > Marinifilaceae > Odoribacter. The sequence goes on from CAMWQQ010000003.1 coordinate 22,174, forward strand.
ATCGGGGTCGTATTCGGATTGGTCGTCACCGGCAAGATGCTTGATTTCTTTGCTTTGTTGGGAGTACTGGGATTAATCGGTATGAATATCAAGAATGCCATTGTACTGGTGGACCAGATTGGCATAGAGGAGAAGAGAGGTTTACCTCGCATAGAGGCTATCATAGAGGCCACGAAGTCCAGGATTGTGCCGGTAAGTATGGCTTCCGGAACGACGATTTTGGGGATGTTGCCGTTGCTTTTTGATGCGATGTTCGGCGGTATGGCTGCTTGTATTATGGGCGGATTGCTGGTGGCGAGTTTGCTGACCATTTTTGTATTGCCTGTCACTTATGCCTTGTTGTTCAGAGTCAAGGAGGAAACATTGCGGGTGACGGACGAGGAATGATAAATGAATGGAATGATATGAAAAAAGCAGGTTTGACGATTGCCGTTGTGCTTTGGGTGGCAGATGCGTTTGCCCAGGCATTGTCTGTCGGACAATACCGTTCCCAGGTACTGGATTATAATCAGGATATCCGAAAATCGGAACAGGTGGCGACAGGTGTCTTGTATTCTTTGAAAAGCATCAAGACTGGATTTTTCCCCAAATTGGATGCGTCTGGCAATTACTCTTATCAGATAGAGGATATCGAGTTTTTCTCCGGAACGGATTTGAAACATGATAATTACGGAATAGAAGCAGGACTTGTTCAGAATGTTTATTCCGGCAGTGCGGTGAGAAAGCAATACCACGTGGCTAAATTGCAGTATGCCATAGCCCGTTTGGCGGTAGAGCATACCGTCAGCAATATGGTTTATATGGCTGATGTGACTTATTGGACAGTTGTTGCCAACAAGGATTTGCTGAATTTAGCGGAACAGTATGTCCGTTTGGTGAATGAATTGTACCGGATTGTCAATAAACGGTTTGAGGAGGGCGCCATAAGCAAGATCGATTTGTTAATGGTGCAGAATCGTTTGAAGGAAGCTGAATTGCAGTTGAATACGGCTTCGACCAATTATGCAATTGCAACGCAGGCTTTGAATATTATGATAGGAGAGAACCCCGATGCCGAAGTGGTCTTGTCGGATTCGATACAGCAGGTTTTGCGGACTCCCAGACAAACGGGACTGGATGAGGTTTTGAAAAAGCGTGCCGATTATCAGGTTGCCGTTATGGATATGGAAGTGGCGAAGGTACAGACGGGATTGGCACGTTCCAAGTTCTTGCCTCAGTTGGCGGTGGGGATAAAAGAAAGGTTCGGGACGACGATGATTAATATTGACGGGAAATCGAAATGGGCGACAACGGCATACGCCCAGGTGAGTATTCCAGTTTTTCATTGGGGGGAAATGCGACAAAACGTGAGGATGAGCAGAACGCAGGAGGAGATTAGGGAGTTGGAGAGGAGTCAGTTGAAAGACCAAGTGAGCAAAGAGCTGAACAATGCCTGGGTGAGTGTGACCGAGATTGCCAAGAGATTGGAAATCGTGTATTCTTCGCTGGATATAGCCAAAGACAATCTTGTACTGAATACGTTCAGTTACAATGAGGGGAAACTGCCGATTCTGGACGTTCTTTCGGCGCAGGTGAGTTGGCTACAAGCCTATACGAATGTCGTGTCGGTTAATTATCAATACAAAGTCGCCTTGGCAGAATATGCGAGAGTATTGGGGAGCGGGCATTAAACTCCCTGTGTTAAAGCAGGGCAATCTCTTCCGGTGTTAGACCGGTAGAGGTGGCGATGTCTTGTGCGGAAAGGCCTAATTTTTTCAAATTGGAGGCAATT
>CAMWQQ010000004.1 GCA_947176455.1 uncultured Odoribacter sp.
TCTTTGGCGGAACTTCCATCAAGGGATTTGTATTCGCCTTGTTGATTGGTATCATTATCGGTACTTATTCTTCCCTGTTCGTTGCTACTCCGTTGTCCTATGATTTCCGAAACAAATTCGGAAAAGACAAAGGAACGGGCAAATAACAACAGCTCGGAAATCTGAATAGATGCTCCCCGGAAATCAAATGATTTTCGGGGAGTATTTTTATATCCCGCTCCCCCATTTATTATCGGTAAAAGGCAAGGATGACAAGGAAATTAGCTATCTTTGCCACCTCAAAATCATGTTATTACAAAATACAAAAGAAAAACAAGATGCTGTACGACAATTTTGCGATGCAGACCAAACGGGAGCTATTGATTCGGCTTGTCACCCTGTTGAAAGACGACGAACTGATTGCCAAGGTGAAATACCTGCCGGTGGAAATGCGTCCCCGCAATAAACGCCCGGTAAGGTGCTGTATCCACAAGGACCGCTACATCTTAAAACATAAAATCATTTCCATTCTGGGCTTTGAAATCACCGACGAGGAAATCGACCTGATTCATTTGTCCGATTTCGCCCGCATGGCCATGGCAAACAAGAACACGAAGGAAAATATCCTGTCCGTCGTTCACGAGGCGTGTAGCGCCTGCATCCAATCCCAATACGCCGTCACCAACCTCTGCCGGGGATGTGAAGGACGCCCCTGCGTGATGAACTGCCCCAAGAACGCCATATCCTTCATCGGAGGCAAGGCGAGCATCAGCCGGGAAGACTGCGCAAACTGCGGATTGTGCCAGAAAGTATGCCCTTATCACGCCATTGTCTATACGCCGGTGCCGTGCGAGGACGTATGTCCGGTCAAAGCCATTAGCAAGGACGCGGAAGGCGTCGAACACATAGACAAGGAGAAATGCATCTATTGTGGCAAATGTATGCAGACATGTCCCTACGGCGCCATCATGGAACGCTCCAAAATCATAGACATCCACAAGACGCTGAGCAATCCGAAAAAGAAAATCATTGCCATTCCGGCTCCGGCAATCTTCGGACAATTCAACGCCACACCGGGACAGGTGCTGGCAGCAATCAAGCAAATCGGTTTCGACGATGTCATTGAAGTGGCATTGGGAGCCGAAATAACGGCAGCCAACGAAGCGAAAGAACTGGAGGTGAAAATGCAGGAGGGACAGGCTTTCATGACCACCTCTTGCTGTCCGGCATATACCGGCTGGGTGGAGAAACACGCCCCGATGCTGAAACCCTTCGTTTCCGAAACCCGAAGCCCGATGGTGTACGCCGCACGCTATGCCCGGGAGCAATATCCGGATGCGGAAATCGTATTTATCGGACCGTGCCTGGCGAAACGGCATGAGGCAGACTCGGTACCCGAAGTGGACTACGTCATGAGTTTTGAGGAGCTGGGTGCTTTCATGACCGCCTATAACATCGATGTTGCCAATTGTAGCGAAAAAGAACTGAATCGAGACATCACTCGCTTCGGACGGGGATTCGCCCAGTCCGGCGGTGTACAGGCTGCTGTTGTCAACGCCATTGGAAACAAATATTCCAACTGCCATATCGAAGGCTTGGACAAAAAGAATCAGGCGGCATTGAAAGCCATGGCAAAGAAACCCGAAGCCCAATTTGTCGAAGTCATGGCTTGCGACGGAGGTTGCCTCAACGGCCCTTGTTCGCTGGCTCCCCTGACCCTTGCAAAAAAACAAATCAAGAAGGTTTTGGAATAATCATCCAAGGCAAACCACCTCATAAAAAACAGGGACACTCGAAAGTGTCCCTGAATTTTTATTTCTCGATGCCCAATCCCCAGCAGTCGATATATTGCGGATATTCTCTCCGAATCCGGAAGACCTCGTCCCAACACTCGTCATGCGTGTCGAAACGACCGACGCTCACCCGATATACGCCTTTTACGTTATCTAGCACCGCGCTGTTTTTAAAGCCCATAAAATGGAGTCTTCTCCTCAACAGTTCAGCTTTCTGTCTGTTGTTGAAACTACCCATAATCACGTACCAATTGTGCGAAGTATCCGGAACAACCTCCTCTACCTCCTCGAGTACTTCCTCCTGTTCTACCGGAACAACCATTTCAATGGATTCTTCGGGTTCCGGCACCACCGTGTCTTGCGGTACGAAAACTTCCGGCTGGACAACCTCCGGTACGGTATCCTTGGCTACGGTATCTTTCTGTACGGGCGGAGGCAAGATTTCCTCTAACGGAGCTTCCTGTTCTTTCTTGGACTTCTTCACCTTGTCTTTGTGTCCGAACAACAAGTTGATGCCTACCCGTCCACCGATTGATTGGGTATTCGTATAATTGCAAGCCAGCAGGTTGTCCGTCTGCACATACAGCTGCAACGGACCGAGTTTCGCCGTAAGGCCGGCACCGACATTCACATAATTGCCCGGGGTAATCGAATAGGACACGGATGCGCTGATATTCCGGATGAACCGACCGTTCACGGATGCGGTCAAAGAAGGAATGAACACCCCGTTCACCAAAGAAGCCCGAAACAATCCGCCAACATCGAAGATTTTGTTCAATTGATAGGTGGCTCCCAAATAAAGTTTCGGACTCAGCATGGTCATATAGGAACCGCCCTTGCTGCTCAGCAGGAATTTATTCTTCAAACTGTCCGTAATCTCCCGGAAAGCATCGTTCACAGAAACATAGTCTTCCAACTTATTGTTGACGCTGTGAGATAAATCCGCACCCTTCCAGACAAAATCGTCATCTACGGTAAAATGATAACTGAAATCTTTGTTTCCCCAACGGATAAAGCCCAAGTCGGTCACACTGGCGAAAAATTTCAGTTTGTCACTGAATTGGTACTCACCTCCCAAATCAATCGCAAAACCGGGGTTCTTCGCATTCAACATATCGGAAACGCTCAAATCGTTCGTATTGAAATCAAAATCATCCCACGGAATCGGCTCATTTATCCCGAAAGGCTCCCCCTGTTTGTTTTGAATCCTTACAGGAGCCGTCATTTTAATATCCTGCCGGGCATACAGTCTCATCGCACCGTTCTCATTCGTCTCCATGGTCAGCTTTGAATTCGCCATACGCACATTGGCGACACCCATTAAATATTTCAATCGGGCACCCACCGTCCACTTGTCGTTCAACTGTCTGGATAGTCCCAAGGCAACTTCCATATACGAATTGACATTTACGCCCAATTTGCCAAAGTCCAAAGAAGGATAATCCGCATTCCCGTATCTCAGGAAAGTAAACAGGTCTTTGTTATATTGGAAAAGAAAATCGTTTTTCTGGGTGATGTCCAACGTCCCATACCACTTTTTCACCCTCACACCCACGGAAAGAATCGAATTCTCATTGTTGAAGTACATGTAATTCTGTTTGTGCAACGAGTTGTAGAACTTGTCGATGTTCATATACACCGAATCATCCCTCTTGTACAACATATCCTCTATGGTAAAAGAAGAATTGAGGTAATTCACGGAAATACCGCTCAGTCCCGGCAGTCCGACAAACACCTTGTACTCCGGTTGATAAGCCGGATTCAGACGATACCGCTGGGGCAGATTGGACAGAAAATAAGATGTATTATGACCATCCTGGGCTTTTAGCACACCACACAAAGAAATGATTGCCAAAACAATCAAAAGAATACGCTTCATACGCTTTAAAGAATTTCTTACACCAATAACACATTTTCGGGCGTAAATGTATGTTAAATATTCAAGATATTCAATAACCTACACCACTAATATCTTAAAATTTCAAATATCGTACCCCAGTTCCAATTTAGCCACCTCGCTCATCCGGTCGGGAGTCCACGCCGGTTCAAAAACCAGATTCACGATGACAGAATCTATGCCCTCCACCTCCATCACCACGTCATGCACCTGCTGGACAATCTCGTCCGCAATGGGACACCCGGGAGCGGTCAGCGTCATGTGAATCACCGCTTCGGCAGGCTTGGGGAACTCGATTTCATACACCAGTCCCAATTCCCAGATGTTAACGGGAATCTCCGGGTCGTAAACCGTACACAGTTTCTCAATGACCAACTCTTTTATCGTATCGGCAGCCATATATGCAAACACATTATTTCATTTCGCTTTTCAGGCTCGCATCCGCAGCAAGGGCATACATGCGAATCTGTTTTATCATCGACAGCAAACCGTTGGAGCGGGTCGGTGAAAGATGCTGTTCCAAACCGATTTCATCAATGAATTTCAAATCGGCACTCAGAATATCCCCCGGCACCTGACCGGAAAAGACACGGGTCAGCAAACCAGCAATCCCCTTCGTAATCAAGGCATCGCTGTCCGCCGTGAAATAGAGCCTGCCGTCTTTCATTTCCGCATGGAACCACACCCTGGACTGACACCCTTTTATCAGGTTTTCTTCCGTTTTGTGAGCCTCGTCCATTCCTTCCAATCCGGAACCGATTTCTATCAAATAAGCATATTTGTCCACCCATTCGTCAAAAATCGCAAATTCGTCCACAATCTCCCGCTCAATTTCTGCTATTGTTTTCATCTATTCTTAAAATTTTAATCACCCCAACCGAAATATTTTTCCCACTTTGCGCAGTCCCTCGCAAAAGATATCTATCTCTTCCCGAGTATTGTACATCCCCAAGGAAGCCCGCACCATACCGGTCACACCGTAATGTTGCATGGTCGGTTCCGCACACAATTGTCCGGTACGAACCGCAATGCCCATTTTGTCCAGCAACGTGCCGGTATCCGAATGATGAACGTCCCCCAAGGCAAAGGACAATACGGACGACTTCTGCGCCGCTTCCCCGAAGATACGGATGCCCGGAATCTGTTTCAACTGCTCCATCGCACACCGCAACAAGTCATGCTCGTATGCGGCAATCTCCTCCAGTCCGATGTGCTGCACATACTTTATCGCCTCATCCAACCCGATAATCCCGATAAAATCGGGCGTCCCCGCCTCAAACTTGAAAGGCAGTTCATTGTAAGTGGTTCGCTCGAAACGCACTTCCCGAATCATCTCTCCTCCTCCCTGCCAAGGAGGCATCTGTTCCAACAAGGCTTCCTTGCCGTACAATACGCCCACGCCCGTCGGACCGTACAGCTTGTGACCGGAAAAGACCAGGAAATCGCAATCCAACTGCCGGACGTCGACAGGCAGATGCTGAACTGCCTGGGCGGCATCCACCAGTACTTTCGCACCGACGGCATGCGCCCGCTCGATGATTGTTTTTACCGGATTGACCGTTCCCAATACATTGGAGACATAAACCACGCCCACCAACTTGACTTTTTCTGTCAGCAAGTGATCCAACTGCCCCAAATCCAGTTCGCCGTTATCCAGGAACGGAATCACTTTCAAATGCGCCTTCTTTCGCTCGCACAGCATCTGCCAAGGAACAATGTCGGCATGGTGTTCCATTTCCGTCACCAGAATCTCATCCCCCTCGTGGACAAAAGCCTCTCCGAACGAGAACGCCACCAGATTTATACTCTCCGTCGTTCCCCGGGTGAAAATCACCTCACGGCTGGCATCCGCATGGATAAAACGACGCACCGTTTCCCGGGCTTCCTCGTTGGCTTCCGTACACTTATTGCTCAAAAAATGCACGCCGCGATGGACATTGGAATTGTAACGCAGATAATATTCATCCATTTTACGGACAACCTGCACCGGTCGCTGGGAGGTCGCACCGCTATCCAGATAAACCAGACGTTTATCGTATATCTTTTCTTCCAATATCGGAAAATCCGCCCGAACCTTTTCTACATCAAACATCGTCCATATCGGTTTAATTGTTCAACACCCTCATTTCCGGCACGGCAACGTGCAATGAAAACACCGGGAAAGCTCGCCCCTCAGTCGCTTGTCTATCAAATCGTCTATTTTCTCCCGCAACGGTTCCAGGCGGACATGCCGGATGATATCGTGCGCAAAACCGAACATCATCATCATCTTTGCCTCCTCCCTGCCGATTCCGCGGGAACGCAAATAAAACATCGCCTCTTCGTCAAGCTGTCCCACCGTCGCTCCATGACTGCACTTCACATCGTCGGCATCGATGACTAACTGTGGCTTGGTATTGATGCGGGCGGTATCGGACAGCAACAGGTTGTTGTTCGCCTGATAAGCCACGGTCTTCCCGGCATTCGGGCGCACTCGGATGCAACCGCAGAAATTCGCCAACGATGAATCGTCCATAACGCCCTTGAAATGCTCGTTGCTGGTGCAATTCGGAGCGATATGGTCTATGTAGGAATAATTATCCACCACCTGTTTCTTGTCCGGAATGTACATGCCGTACAAATCACAACTTCCCCCTTCCTCGTTCAAGCTGACATACATATTGTTCCGGATAAAGCCACCGTACAGCGACACGATATTGCTTTCAAAAGCCGAATTTCGCTGTTCCGATACAAACAGGGAATTGATCTGGGCGGCACCGGCGTATTGGTTCTGCACCTGGCAATAATCCACCCGCGCCCCTGAGTCTAAATAAATTTCCGTCACATTGTTCATCAGGAAATGCTGACTGGAAAGCGTATGGTCGCACACCAACACCGTGGCTTGCGCATGCTTGCCCAGCACAATCAGATTCCGCTGGAATCCCATCAAATCGGCATTGGCTCGCAACAGGTTGATAATCTGCAAAGGGCGTTCCAATACCACCTCATCCGGAACATAGACGAACACCCCGTCCTGCGCAAAAGCGGTATTCAACGCCACCAGCCCGTCCTGGTCCGCCTTCGGGGCATAACGGTTGTAATGCCGGAGAAACAAATCCGGATATCTCATACCCGCCTCCTGCAAACTGCAAATCACCACCTCTTCCGGCAGTTCCGGTTCCACATTCCCGTCAAACCAGCGTCCGTTGACCGTGAGTATCGGATGAGTCACCAGATTGGTCACCGAACACCGGAAGACCTCGTTCATATCGACATTCTGGGGAATATATTTCAATACGACCCGGTAGTCCTTGTCAAATACGGGCACCAGATCGGCATAGCTGTAAGCCTCCGTTTTTTGCGGAATGCCACCCAATTGCACGAACTTCTCAAACGCCTCCTCACGGCAACCGTTCATCACCGCACTGCATCCCGCCTCCAACTGTTCCCGTCCGTCCTTGAAAAGAGTTGCAAAATCAGCATTTATTTTTTCCAAACCATTCATTCCGGTATGATTTACAGTTCTCTTTTTACTTCCTCCTTGATCCAGTCATACCCTTTCTTTTCCAACTCAGCAACCAGCTCCTTACCGGCAGTCTTCACAATCCGTCCGTCATACAACACATGCACGACATCCGGCACGATATAATCCAGCAGACGCTGATAATGAGTAATCACAATCGTCGCATTATCGGGGCGTTTCAGCTTGTTCACACCGCCAGCCACCGTCCGCAACGCATCGATGTCCAGTCCGGAATCGGTCTCGTCCAGAATCGCCAATTTGGGTTCCAGCACCGCCATTTGGAATATCTCGTTCTTCTTTTTCTCGCCACCGGAAAATCCCTCGTTCAGGGAACGGTTCAGCAGCTTGTTGTCTATCCCCGTCAACTCCATCTTCTGACGAATCATTTTCAGGAAATCCCCGGCAGGGTAAGGAGGCAAACCGTGATACTTGCGGATTTCATTTACCGCCGTCTTCAAAAAGTTCACCGTACTGATGCCCGGTATCTCGACGGGATACTGGAAACTCATAAAAATGCCTTCCCGAGCACGGTCTTCAGGCGGTAAGTCCAACAGATTTTTTCCGTTAAACTCGATTTCGCCTTCCGTCACCACAAATTTCTCCCGTCCGGTCAGCACGGAAGACAACGTACTCTTTCCGGCTCCGTTGGGTCCCATAATGGCATGCACCTCTCCGGCGTTTATCTCCAGATTGACCCCCTTTAATATCTCTTTGCCCTCGACAGAGGCATGTAAATTCCGAATCCTTAACAACTTCCCCTCCATAAACTTTATGAACTTTATAACTTTATGAACTTTACAAACTTTATGAACTTTCAACTTTTTATCCAACTGAGCCTTCCAGACTGATTTGCAACAGTTTCTGGGCTTCCACGGCAAACTCCATAGGCATCTTGTTCAACACGTCCCCGGCATACCCCTTGATGATAAGCCCCACGGCATCCTCGGCGGATATGCCCCGCTGGTTGCAATAGAAAATCTGGTCCTCGCCGATGCGGGAGGTCGTCGCCTCATGCTCCACCTGGGCGGTGGGATTCTCTATCTCCAGATAAGGGAACGTATGGGCTCCGCATTTATCGCCCAACAGCAACGAATCGCACTGCGAATAATTCCGGGCATTCTGACAACCCTTCACTACCTTCACCTTGCCCCGGTAAGAATTGCTGCTGTATCCGGCAGAAATCCCCTTGGAAACAATCCGACTGCGGGTATTGTTGCCGATGTGTATCATCTTCGTACCCGTATCCGCCTGCTGGTAGTTGTTAGTCACCGCCACCGAATAAAATTCACTGACGGAACCGTCCCCTTTCAGTATCGTACTGGGATATTTCCACGTAATCGCCGAACCGGTCTCCACCTGTGCCCAAATCAATCTGGCATTCTCTCCCCGGCAGATGCCCCGCTTGGTGACAAAATTGTAAATGCCCCCCTTGCCGTCCTTGTCGCCGGGATACCAGTTCTGCACCGTGCTGTATTTCACCTCGGCATTCTTTTCGATGACAATCTCCACGATAGCCGCATGCAACTGATTTTCATCCCGCATCGGTGCCGTACAACCTTCCAGGTAGCTGACATAAGCCTCCTCGTCCGCCACAATCAGCGTGCGTTCAAACTGACCGGTATTCTGCGCATTGATACGGAAATAAGTAGACAGCTCCATCGGGCAACGCACCCCCTTCGGGATGTACACAAACGACCCGTCACTGAACACCGCCGAATTCAACGCCGCAAAGTAATTGTCCGTGTAAGGCACGACACTGCCCAGGTACTTCCGCACCAAGTCCGGATGATTTTTCACCGCCTCCGAGAAAGAACAGAAAATAACGCCCCGCTCCGCCAACGTATCCTTGAACGTGGTCTTCACCGAAACACTGTCCATCACCGCATCCACGGCAACCCCGGACAAAGCCATCTGCTCGCTCAAAGGAATGCCGAGCTTGTCAAACGTAGCCTTCAGCTCCGGGTCCACCTCCTCCCAATCCTTGTTCTCTTTCTGCTTCGGCGCCGCATAGTACACGATATCCTGATAATCGATTTCCGGTATCGTCAATTGCGCCCAACGCGGCATTTTCATGGTCAGCCATTTCCGGTAAGCCTGCAAACGAAACTCCAGCAACCATTCCGGCTCCTCCTTCTTGGCAGAAATCGCCCGAATCACCTCCTCATTCAGCCCCTTCGCTATCGTCTCGGTCTCCACATTCGTCACAAAACCGTACTTATACTCGCTCCCGGTAACTTCCTCTATAATATTGTCATTCATGCCCTGCTTTCAAATTTGCATTGATAACGCAAAAATAGCAAAATTATTTCATATCTCCGCATCCGAAAACAAGCCCCCGAAAACGATTTTCATCGCCACCGCTAAGTAACACCCATAACAAGAAATCACCTTTTTCAACCAAGAAAACTTGATTTCAGGGGAAAACATATCGTAGTTTGAAATAAAAACAGCATATTTGTAGTCGGAAATATTTGCAATCATTCCGACCAAAATCAAACCGATATTCTATATGCAAGACGCTGTCGTTAATAAGATTAAAAGTAAGATTGCCCATAGCAAATTTGGAGAGGTTTTCTTCGTGTCATCCTTCCCCCAATATGATGTGGAGTATGTCACAAAACTACTGGCAATCTTTGAGAGGGAAGGTATCATCAGCCGCATAGCAAAGGGGGTCTATGTCAAGGCGCGCAAGACACGCTTCGGCATCCTATACCCTTCCGCCTTTGAACTGGTTACAGAGATTGCCAAAAGAGATAAGGCGGTAATCATTCCTACGGGAGCCACTGCCGCAAACCGCCTCAGATTCTCTACCCAGGTTCCAATGAACACAAGCTTCCTAACTACAGGTTCAAGCAGGAAGCTGACTCTTGGAAACAGGACAGTCACCTTGAAACATGGAGCACCAAGGAATTTTGCTTTTCGTGGGAAGTTGATGCAAGAACTGGTACAGGCATTGCGTAGCATAGGAGAAAACAACATCAACCAAGAGGTTGAAACGAGAATAGGACAACTATTCACAGAAACTCCAGAGGCAGACACAATCGAACACGATTTATTATTGGCTCCCGTATGGATGCGACAAATTATAAAAAAAGGACTAAAGCAATGAGCAAATGGATTGATTTCTCGCTCGACGAGCGAAAAGCGATGATACAAGGCGTGGTTGAGGCACGGCAAATCGACGAAGCCGCCGCAGAGAAAGATTGGTGGGTAACGGCAGTGCTCTATGCCCTTTTCCATACCAGTGTGTCAGAATACCTGTTGTTCAAAGGTGGCACGAGTCTAAGTAAAGGCTGGGATATCATCAACCGCTTTAGCGAGGACATTGACTTGGCATTGAGCCGAGACTATTTCTTGAATGTCCAAAAGCTATCTTGTGCAAGTTGCACCAGCAATACGCAAATCCATAATCTTAGAGAGAAAGGACAAGATTTCCTATTTGGTAAATTCAAGGACGAGTTGGTGGCAAAACTTGCCGAGTTGGGACTTGAAACAACAGTTCTTACAGACAATGATATTGCCCATGAAAATGGTGAGCCAAGAAAAGTGCCACACGACAAAGACCCTGCTGTGATTTATGTGCAATACCCCTCACTCTACAATAGCCAAGCAACATACGCAATACCGACAGTAAAAGTTGAGATTAGCGTATTGTCGATGTCCGAGCCTTACGAGATGAGAAGAATTTCATCACTTATAGAACAAACATATAAGGATGAAGACGTGGATTCCGACCTCATTCAAACAATCCGTACCGTAAGCCCTGCCAGGACTTTTTTGGAAAAGGCCTTTCTTTTGTGCGAAGAATTTCAAAAGGACAAACCGAGGACGCACAGAATGATGCGCCATTTCTATGACTTGGAGAAATTGATGCAAACTCCATACGCGGAAAAGGCTCTTGGTGACGCAACTCTCTATCATGAGATTGTGGAGCATAGGCGCAAGTTCTATCACGTTGGTTATGTGGATTACGACAAGGAACTACCTGCCAACATCCAGATTGTACCTAATGATGAACTGATGCCAGCTTATGAAGCGGACTACAATGAGATGAAAGAAAGTTTCATTTATGGGAAATCTTTGGATTTCAGAGATTTAATAGAAAAGATTAAAATTCTTCAGGAACTGTTTAGGAAAATTGGTGGATCGAAAGGTTAAATTTACACAGAGATACAACAAATCCCATCATATATCGGAAGAACTACCATTTTACCCGATTTATCCATCATCCCTTTTGTTCATCGTCAGTACGGACAACAGCCAAGCCATAACAAAAGCCCTCATTATACACATAATCAAATCTATGCCATTTTACGGCACACACTCCCGCGCATTTCTTTGCATGTTGACAACTTCCCGGAAAAATCCTACCTTTGCCGGAAATCTGAAACATCTGCCGTCATGAAATACACGGAATTATCTGCATTGGGCGAATTCGGACTGATTGACCACCTGACCCAAACGATAAAAGCAAAGAACGCATCGACTTTGAAGGGCGTAGGCGACGATGCCGCCGTACTGGACTACGGGAACAAGAAAATTCTGGTCAGTACCGATATGCTGATTCAGGGCATCCATTTCGACCTGACCTATACCCCCTTGAAGCACCTAGGATACAAGTCGGTAGCGGTCAATGCCAGTGACATCTACGCCATGAACGGCACGCCGAAACAGATCACGGTGGCAATCGCCGTTTCCAACCATTTCTCCGTGGAAAGCCTGGAAGAACTGTACGCCGGCATGTACCTGGCTTGCAAAGAATACGGCATAGACCTGGTCGGCGGCGACACCACCTCTTCCAAAACGGGATTGTGCATCAGCATTACCGTGCTCGGAGAAGCGGAAGAGAAAGACATCGTTTACAGGAATACCGCCAAGGAAAACGAACTGATATGCACGACGGGCGACCTGGGTGCCGCCTATATGGGACTGCAATTGCTGGAACGCGAGAAACTGGTGTTTCAGGACACCAACCAACCCCAACCGGATTTCGCCGGATACGAATACATCCTGGAACGCCAGCTAAGACCGGCAGCCCGGAAAGACATCGTCCAACTGCTGAAAGAGAAAGAAATCCGCCCGACCGCCATGATAGACATTTCCGACGGACTTGCCTCGGAAATCATGCACATCTGCAAAGATTCCGGAGTGGGATGCAATATCTATGAAGAAAAAATACCCATCGACTACCAGACCTATAAAATGGCAGAAGAGCTCAATATGAACGCCACGGTCTGCGCGCTCTCCGGAGGAGAAGATTATGAACTGCTGTTCACCGTACCGCTGGACAAATACGACATACTGACCGCCCTGCCCGGCATCAGCGTCATCGGACACACCTGCAAGGCTGCCGAAGGTTGCCGGATGACAACCCGGGACGGCAATTCCTTTGAACTGAAAGCCCAAGGTTGGACCAATTTCACGCCGAACAACGGACAATCCTAATTGCCATGCCTGACTTTAAAGAACTATTATCAGCCCTACAGGAACAGAGCCATACCGGCAACCGCCGGGAAATCACCCGGCATCTCCGGCAACTCGTCCAAAGCAGACGGGAGTGCTATTGCCAATGCCACGAAGAGGCCCTGCTGGAAGCCTTCTCCGATGCCCTTTACAAAGCCTTGCTGCTGGAACTGGACAACGAGGAAGAGGATAGCATTGAAATGGCGGAACTTGCCTACCTCGCCATAGGCACCCTCCTGAATGCGGGAGACCGCCGTCCGGAACTTTACAAACGCAGACTGCTGTTGCTGCACTATTTCAGTGACTATTTCACGGATGCCATCATAGAGGTCTTTCTGGCACGCTTCCGGGAGGAAAACAGGCTACAGGCACGCTCCCTCGCCATGGAATGCCTGGAAAAGATGCAATTGTCGGATATGTTTTACTTGGAAGAAAATGCAACGGATTTCATCAACGGCGACGAAGAGATTGCCGACGCCTGCAATGCGATTGAAATCAATCCCGACCTGTCTGCGGAAGAAAAAGCCGAAGCCACATTGTTGCACAAGGTATTGCATGCCTACCTGAAGGCCAAATACAAAAACTGAGAGCCGTATCGGCTCTCAGTATCCCGTTGTCTGTTCAACGTTCCTGGGAAAATCTTCTTTCACCATGCGGAGCATACGGACGGCGATTGTGCTGTCCCCCTTCTTCACGAGGACGGGCTTTCTTCACCACGATTTTTCTTCCCTGAAACTCTGTATCGTTAAGGGCATTGATGGCATTCATCCCCTCGGTTTCGTCTTCCATTTCAACAAAGCCGAAACACTTGGAATTACCGGTTTCTCTGTCCATAATAACTTTTGCTGAAGTCACCGTACCATGTTCACCAAAAAGAACTGCGAGATCGTCACCCGTCGTAACAGAACTCATTTTTGCTACAAAAATATTCACAATAAAAAATTTAAAAATAATTAAACATGCAGAAGAGTACGTTAGCAACACATTTTTGGTTACAAAAATACAAGACTACGTTCCCTCCAACGGTGCAAATATAAACTAAATTATTCATAATCAGCAAATATATGCAAGGATTATTCCAAATATGAAGATATTTTATTTTTTCTGTCCTTTTTTCTTGCATATCCGAACAAAACCTCTACCTTTGCACCACAATTCCTAAAATGGTGTCATAGCTCAGTCGGTAGAGCAAAGGACTGAAAATCCTTGTGTCCCTGGTTCGATTCCAGGTGATACCACCTCAAAGAGAAGCAGTTACGAAAGTGACTGTTTCTTTTTTTGTATGCAAATACAGGCAAAAACAGAGAAATGTTTTCTCCAATGTTTCAACCGAAATAAGCGGTCAACGTCAACCAAGACGTCAACCGGAGATAGTGTTTCAAAAAGTGTGTAGATCTCATTGTTGATTTCTTATATCCTGAACAAGCTAAGGTTTGTAGAAAGAATACAACCATTCAATCATTTAATTCCGGAAAAAATTTGAACTTTCGCACAATTTATGCAGATTTGCAGTTGTATTGCAAATTTGCATAAATGCATATGGAGACAAAATACATCCGCAGGGAATTATCTACCGTAATAGAAGAGGCTTATCGTTATTTCTCAGTCATAACGATAACAGGACCGCGCCAGTCCGGTAAGACAACGCTGATTCGCAATCTGTTCTCGCATTTGCCATATTACTCTTTGGAAAATCCCAATGTACGTAACTTTGCTGAAAACGACCCGATCGCTTTCCTAAACCAGCACGCAAAGGGTATGATTCTCGATGAAGTACACAATACTCCGAATCTTTTATCGTATATCCAGGGCATAGTGGACAATGATACAAACCGGAGATTCATCCTTTCAGGCAGTTCGCAGTTCGCCATGCTGAAAAAGGTTACACAGTCTTTGGCAGGACGTACCGCCGTTTTCGAGCTATTGCCCATGTCCTATTCCGAGATTCGGGATACTGCCTCCGATACGCCACTTGACCATCTTTTGTTCAACGGATTTTATCCCGCAATCTTTTCGGGATGCAATGTCCCCCAATTTTTATATCCCGCATATATGAAAACCTATCTGGACAAGGATGTGCGCGACTTGTTACAAATCAAGGATATGATGCAATTTCATACGTTTATCCGGCTTTGCGCCGGGCGTATCGGCTCGTTGTTCAAAGCCTCCGAGTTAGCCAATGAAATCGGTGTCAGTCCCCATACGGTTACAGCATGGCTGTCCGTTCTACAGGCGTCCTATATTGTAGCCCTGCTACCTCCATATTTCGAGAACACGCGCAAACGACTGACCAAAACACCCAAGCTCTATTTTGTGGATACGGGTCTGGCTTGCTTTTTACTTGACATCGAATCGCCGGAACAACTTTCGCGAGACAAAATGCGTGGAGCGTTGTTCGAGAATTTCATCGTGATGGAAGCATTAAAGCGACGGTATAATCAAGGTAAGGATAGCAATCTCTATTTCTACCGGGATTCAAACCAAAACGAAGTCGACTTGTTGCTGAAAAAAAAATCGGGACTGTACGGCATCGAAATCAAGTCAGCAATGACTTACCATACGGATTTCGGGAAAGCGCTAAAACAAATGGATGGATGGATCAAAGTTCCCGTAGAAGGCAAAGCGATAATCTATACAGGAACTCTCGAAAATACTGCCGGGGAGATTAAATTGCTGAATTATTCCCGTATGGATCACATCCTAAAATGATATCCCGGTCATCAAAAGAGAGCGAAAAACACACTCACTCCATTTTAATCTTCGCTTTCTTTCCTTTGGTCAAGGGCAGGGAGACAAATCCGTTTTCCACTTTCGCAGGTTTGCCGTCGACAAGCACCCGGTTGATTCCTGCCGGAACTTTCAGGCGGAAAGCATAATCCGCACGGGCGGTCAGCGTGACGTTCCGCACCTTGCCTTCTTTCCAAGTGACATCGACAACCCCTCCGCCACGTACACACAAGCCCTTGAATTCCCCCTCTTTCCACGCATCCGGCAAAGCCGGCAAAAGGTCGATGTATCCCTGCTGGCTCTGAATCAGCATCTCCGCAATTCCGGCACAACCACCGAAGTTTCCGTCTATCTGGAAAGGAGGATGAGCGCAAAACAGATTGGGATAAGAACCGCCACCACGATAGACAATCTTCCCGTCGGCCGCCACCGGCGTCAACAAATTTTTCAGTAATCGGTACGCCCGATTGCCGTCATGCAGACGCGCCCAGAAATTCACCTTCCAGGCTCTGGACCAACCGGTCCCGGCATCTCCCCGCCGTTCCAGAGTCTTCCGAGCCGCTTCCGCCAATTCCGGCGTCTCCGTCACGGAAATCTGATTGGAGGGGTACAATCCGAACAAATGGGACACGTGACGGTGATGCACATCCGCCTCCTCGTAATCCTCCAGCCACTCCTGCAAATATCCTCCCTTGGGACTGATTTGCATCGGAGGCAATTTCTCCATAGCCTGTTCCAGCTCCACGGCAAAAGCCTCATCCCGTTCCAGGATGCGAGCCGCCCGAACCGTATTGGTAAACAACTCATTCACCAACTGCACGTCCATCGTCGGTCCCATGCAGGCACTCACCGCCACACGACTTCCCGGCATATAAAAAGCATTCTCGGGCGAAGAAGAAGGAGCCGTCACCAACCAGCCGTGTTTCGGTTCCTCAATCATCGAAGAAAGGAAAAAACGTGCCGCCCCTTTCAACACCGGATACACCTCTTCCAAGTAAGCCCTGTCCTGCGTAAAGGCATAATGTTCCCACAGATGCTCGCACAACCAAGCTCCACCCGTATTCGTCGCCCCCCAGGAGGCATGCTCTCCCGGTGCGGTAAAATACCACGGATTGGTCATCATGTGCGCCACCCACCCTTCAGCACCGTAAAAACAACGGGCGGTCTGTTCTCCGGAAGGAACCATTCCGGCAACCAAATTCTTCAAAGGAGCATGCAACTCCGACAAATTGGCGACTTCCGACGGCCAATAGTTCATCTGCAAATTGATATTCAAATGATAATCCCCGTTCCAAGGCGTGCGAACCGTATTCGCCCACAATCCCTGCAAATTCAAAGGCAGGGTATTTTCACGGGTTCCGCTCATCATCAGATAACGACCGAATTGAAAATACAACGCCACAAAAGCGGGGTCGTCCTGTTCCTTGAAACGAATCAACCGCTGGTCCGTGGGCAACGTATCGGGAATCTGTCCCAGATTCAGCTCCACCCGGTCGAATTTATCCCTCCAGGCGGCCAGGTGCCGATTCTGCAAACTTTCATAATCCATTTTTTCCGCCTCCGCCAGTAATTTCGCCACCTGTCGTTCAAAATCGGCATTCCACAAAGAGGTTCTGGCAGACAACAATATATAAGCCGTCGTCGCCCCTTTCACATGAATCTCGGCAGAATCCGCCACCTGCCTCCCTCCGTCAGTCAGCACCTTCATCAACGCCAGATAACGGTTGCCCTCTCCGTCCGTGCCATTGTTCAAGCATCCTTCCATGTGCACCACTCCGTCATTGGAATAACAACTGAAATTCTCCGGTCGGTCCAACGCCACGTCAAAATACAACTGATTCTTTTTATCAGCGCTCAGCTTGACAACCACGACATCCTCCGTATGAGAAACAAAATACTCCCTGCGATACTTGACTTCCCCCTTCCGAAAAGTCGTCCAAGCCATCGCCCGGTTCAAGGACAATCCCCGCTGATAATCCGCATAATCCTCCTCGCCACCGTCCGCAAAGAAATAGCGCAGATGCATATTCCCCAGCAACTGGAAAGAGCCGTAAGGCGCATCCGCCCCGTTCCCAAAAGCCGACCCCTTGCCACCACAGGCGAAATACCGGTACATCATCTGCTGGGCACGGTCGTTCTTTCCTGCCAGCAACAGTTTTCGGATTTCCGGCAAAAACCGGGAAGCCTCGGGATTACAAGTCTCGTCCACACTCCCCGACCACATCGTAATGTCGTTCAACGTAATGTTTTCCCGAAACACTCCTCCATCGGGCATCGCCCCCAAACGACCGTTCCCCAACGGCAAAGTCTCCTCCCACATCCGTGCCGGATTCGTGTACCACAACTTCAATTCCTGAGAACGGCGACAGGAAAACACACCTATCACCACACCGATGAGCCATAAAATACGCAACGCAACCATTTTGATTTCTTTGAGTTATAATGCCCAAAGATAACCCCAAAAAAGATATGTTGCAAACACCACATTGCATATCTCCGCCGATTCCTTACCTTTGCACCATCACAAACCCTCGAATTTCAAACAACGGCATGATTAAATTTGAAGTCACGGAAGAATACATCGAATTGATAAAACTGCTGAAAGTATTGCAAATCGCCGAAAGCGGAGCCATGGCAAAAGCACTGGTAGACAACGAAGAAGTGCTCCGGAACGGAGAAATCGAAACCCGCAAGCGAGCCAAGATAAGAAAAGGTGAAACCATTCAGGTGCTGGGAGAAACCATTGTGACCTTTTGAATCACAAACGCCCTTTCCGCTCCTTTTCTATCTCAAAAGCAATGCGATGACTTTCCAGCGAAGAGTCGATACGGGTAAGTAAAGCCTCCGGTTGCCGGGTACGCACGGCGGACAGAAAATCACGAACCATGTCCAAATCCGCTCCGCCATGATAATTGCATTCACCGTAAAACTCGGAAAAATCATACACCTCATCCTCCCTGTCCGAATGGAAATGACGCACCGTCAACGTCCGTTCGTCTCCGAACACTTCCCCCTGACTGAACATGAAATGAGTACGTCTGCCCGAATCCCGGGTAAAGGCATCCATTGAAAAATTAACCGTCACCTCATCTTCCAGCAACATCGAAACCACCTGATGGTCGACCACGTCATTGTCGCAATGATACACGCAACGCCCGTAAGGTCCCGTCTTCAACTCCTCCCAGATGATTTCGTCCTCCTTTCCGTCCTCCGGAATATCGAAATGGCGAAGCCAGCGTTTCCGCCGGTAATACAGTTCCACTGCCGAATAGGGACACTCCCTTTCCACCGCACATCCGTCCGTACAACGCAACGCACTGCCGACAGGAGCATGTTCCGCCCGAAACCACTTCAAGGAACCGTAGGAGCTGACACGAAGGCACTTCCTCCCGGTCAGCCACACCAGCAAATCCAAATCGTGGCAAGCCTTGGACAAAATCATCGGATTCGTTTCGCTCTCCTTTCGCCACAAGCCCCTCACAAAAGAATGGGTCATCCGTTCTATCCCCACCGACTCGACATGATTCACCGTAATCAGTTCCCCCAGGGTCTTGTCCGCCACCACCTCCCGGAACTTCTTGAAATAGGGATGATAGCGCAACACATGGCAGACTCCTGCCACCCGGTTCAACTCCCGGGCTTTCCGGACAATATCCAGGCACTGCTGATAAGTCTGGGCAACCGGTTTCTCCAACAGCACGTCATAGCCTCGTTCCAATGCCAGCATAGCGGGACGGTAGTGCATATCGTCGGGCGTGCAGATGAAAACCGCATCCGCCATTTTCTCCTTTCGCAGAAAAATCTCCCACGATTCAAAACAATTTTCCTCGGACACCCCGCACACCGTGGCAAACTGCTCCCGCCGAACCCGATTGGGCTCGACAACCGCCACCACACGCATCTCCTGCGGATGCAAGCGGGCATAAACGTGCATCCGATTTCCGGCACCCATTGCGACCACTGTTACCTGTCCCATAAATGCAAATATCAGTACATTTCAAGCATAGACTTCAAGGAGCCCAGATAATACTCCTTCCAACCTTCCACAATCTCCTCGTACACCTCATCGGGAATACAGGTATGCTGCAACGAAACCAAAGTACCCGACTTCGCCTTTTTCAAAACGATGCGGACTACCGACTGCTCCTCCCGTTCTCCGAAAAACCACTCCTGCTCCAACAAGCGGTTCGGCACCACTTTCAAGTTCATCCCGGTGATATCCCCTTCCCACAACGAAAAGACATACCCCTCCTCCGCCTTCATGTCGGCAGGATACCCGCTCCACAATTCAATCTGGAAAGGATTGGTCAATGCCGCGAACACCTCTTCCGGGTCCGCCAGTATTTCAAGCTCATATTGAAAATCCATACTTCTCTTTTATGCCATTTCAAATCACGACACGAAGATACGAATAAGCGAGAGCAAAAGCAAGTACTTGCGCTTTACCGGAACGGAACAACCTCAACGTTCGGAAAACACGCCGTTCGGGCAAGTTTTTATGCACAATTTGCAACCAATGCAGACATCAGCATCCTTGAACACGACATGTTTATGTCCCAAAAAACCGACTTTGCCAATCAGTTTTTTGGGACACTTGTCCATACACGCCCAACATGCCACGCAACGATGCGGATTCATCACGATATGCGCAGTCGACAATCTTCTCATCCTTGTTTTTTATTTGCAAAGATAAGAAACATTAGGTATTATCCTTTATTGAACGAAGTTGTTGATTTGGTTGGCGGGATTCAGCGGGGTTTGGTCGGACAAGACCAAAGACTTGACCATGTGCAACGTCCCTTGCTTGTACTTCTGAAAATGCGCCGATGCAATGTGCTTGTCGTATGCCTCTTTGCTTGCATAAGTCTCGAGAATGGTTATCCGGCAAGGATTCTCCTTCTCGCTGACGGCATACATTGTCAGCACGCCCGGTTCGGTGCGCAGCGACACTTCGCCCACCTCGGTGGCATACGCCATATATTCGTCCAGGTATTTCGGCAGGACTTCGATTTTCGACAACCGCACAATGCCGTCGGAAGTCATCGGCTCCTTGGCGCACATTCCCGGTTGCTTGTCCAGATTCAGGCATTTACCGAGTACCTCACCCGTTGCAAGATACAAATAGGTCGGAAACTCAAACAACACGGGTTTCAAACGCGCATAGTCGAGCCTGCCTTCCGCATCGAGTACCTCAGGACGAGCATAGGTATGGGCTATCGAACAAACGAAATTGTCGAATCCCTCGGTTTCATAGATGTCCACCACGTCGCACTCCATCGTGACAGGCGATGCGTCAATCACCGGCGTACCGTTCGCTCCCCAATGGTAGTCGAATACGCCCGACTTGTCAACCTCCGCACCGCTCACACTGCCCACATAATCGGCTTTGGGCAACATCGCACGGCTCACGAGATTGACGGAAAGTTTCTTCGACTGCCGTATGCCCTGATTGGTATAATGTTTTTTGTTCATACTCACCAAAATGCGGTCGTGTCCGATAATGCCCGTATGTCCGACCACCAGCCAGTTCACTTTGCCCTCAACTTCCGCTCCGACCACGGTCATCGGTTTCGGGTAGAGCGCCAATACATTTCCAATATTCTTTTTTTCCATCTCAGTCGCATTTCGATGTTCCGAATTTTCTTTCACCGCCGTACCGCACGCAGACAGAACGGCAACCCATGTACAAACAATCCATACTGATTTTTTCATATTGCTAAATTTTAATGTCCTACCTGTTTTTGTTGCTCGGCATTGTAGCGGTCGCCGACAACGGGAATGGCGGCAACAGTGCGTTCCAACTCGCTCCACGCTTCGGCAGGAACGTCAAAAGCAAGCGTATGCAAATTCTCTTCCAGGTGCGACTGCTTGGTCGTTCCCGGAATTGGAACAATCCACGGGGCTTTCTGCAAGAGCCAACCGAGAGCCACCTGCGCCGAGGTCATACCGCGCTCACGACCGAAGCGTTGCAATGCCGCCACGATGCGCGTGTTGGCGCGAATAGCATCGGGCTGGAAGCGGGGCAGGGTGTGACGGTTGTCGTTTGCCGTGTCGAAAACGGTGTATTCGTTGATGCAACCGCCGAGGAAGCCCCGGTTGATAGGGCTGTAAGGCACAAAGCCGATGCCGAGTTCCCGGCAGGTGTCCAGCACACCGTTTTGCTCCACGTCACGGTGCATCAGGTGATATTCGCTCTGAATGGCAGTAAGCGGACAAACGGCGTGAGCCTTGCGAATCGTCTCGGCACTCACTTCGCACAATCCCCAACGCTGCACCTTGCCCTCTTGAATGAGTTCTTTGATGGTTTCCGCCACCTCTTCTATCGGCGTATGCGGGTCATAGCGATGCTGATAAAACAACGGAATGGAATCCGTCCGCAGGCGTTTCAGGGATTCTTCACAATAACGGCGCACCGTCGCGCGACTGCTGTCCTGCCGTCCCGTGCCTTTGCCGTCGATGACTTCGTGACCGAATTTGGTGGTCACGTTGATTTTGCCCTTGAATGCTGACAAGGCCTCTCCCGCCAGATACTCATTGGTCAGAGGTCCGTAAATGATAGCGGTGTCAAAAAGCGTAACGCCACGTTCCACAGCTTCGTGCAACAGCCGGATGCACGCTTTCTTATCAGGGTGCTGGCTACGGTTATAAGTCATACCCATTACGCCGAAACCGAGGGCGGATACTTCCAATGCCGCACGTCCCGTACCGAGCGTGCGATAAGGCATACCATTCTTGATGACGGGCGATGCGTTAGCGTCACCGAGGGCGACATTAGCAGCCTTTACCTTGTTGACAACGGGTTGAATGGTGAGCGCCGCTCCCACGGTTGCTGCCGCTTTCAGAAAATGGCGACGACTGATTTCCTGTTTCATAATGATATAATTAAAGTTTTGACGCAAAGGTAAACGGAAAGCCCCGCAACGGATTTGTTGCAAGGCTCAAAATGTTTTGTTGCAAGGTTCAATGTGAGAACTCTTTTTACCTTACTTACTTCCACATTTCTTCAAATCAGCCCAGACTTTATCAACTTCGGTCTCTCCCTCAAAATAAGGATGTTGTTCGCTCCTGCGGAATGTTTCGCCAGCGGGGACGAGGATGATTTTGTCCGAATCGGGATATTCGCACACATCGTGACCGATGTAGGAACGCATATCGAGGTAGGTGCAAGGCTCCTCGGTATGATTGTGGAGCTGATGCGCACCGCTCTCTCCTGCCTCAAAAAACAAAATATCCCCTTCGTGCACGGTTTCAAGTCCGGCAGGCGTTCGCAGGGTCGCCGAACCGGACAATATGAAGAACAATTCTTCCGCATAGCGATGGAAATGATAAGGGGCATTGTATTGCTGCGGATTGAGCTGCCGCAGGTCGAAATTCAGGTATTGCGGTTCAACGCCTTTCACCTGCCGGGAAATGTCGGTCAGCAGCCGAAATCCGTCTATCTTGCCGGGATTCGGCTGAAAATCGCGTTCTTCTTTTCGAATAATGGTTGCCATAATGATTGTTGGATTTTAGTTATATACTTCCTGTCGGAGCCACGCCATACGCTTCCTTGTATATCTTTGAAAAGTGGG
>CAMWQQ010000005.1 GCA_947176455.1 uncultured Odoribacter sp.
TTTCCCGGGCGGCTAGCGGGGAACGGCACTTGGTTATCTATTACAAGCGTTTGAATATGGAAACCTTTCTGAACGGCTCTGCAATTGGAGGAACATACGAGATGATGACCGACAATTATGTGTGGCCGTTGCCGGATGTTGAAAAGGATAAACGAGGCATGGTTGATTAATTAAATAATAGAGTTATGAGAAAGTTTACTTGCAATACGATATTCCTGTTGTTGGCAGGAACTTTTCTGTTCACCGCTTGCGAAAAAAAGGAAGTGATGGATTATGAAGGCGTGGACGGCATTTACTTTGATGTGCAATATGGTGCAGACTATGGAAATGAAAGCCTGTGGGCACGACAGAATTATACCTACGTTTCTTTCGGGTCGATGGAGGATACGGTGGTTGACCTTAAATTAAAAATAGGCATTGTAGGTTCTGTCAAAGAGTATGACCGTCCGTTTCGGGTGGAAATCGTTCAGGACAGCACGAATGCTGTTCCGGAGACGGAATATACGGATTTTACGGAAGATCAGGTAATCAAGGCAGGGGAAAACAAGACGTATGTGACCCTGAAGGTTTACCGCTCCGCACGGTTGACCCGGGATACGGCACGGATACAGTTCCGCATCAATCCGGGAGAACATTTTACCCTGCCTTTTTCCGAAGTGGGGAAAATACCGGGGCGGTGGAATGATACGAAAGCGACGTTTGTAACCGGTTGCGATGCGGCAGTCCATGACGTATTTTTCAATAATATTCTGGAAAGACCTGCCGGTTGGGGAGCAAATGAATATTCCGCCTATTTTGGGACTTTCTCTCCCACCAAGTATCAATACCTGATGGATGTCACCGGATATCCCAAGGCGCGTTTTGAACAAATGGCGTTGATAACACAAGGAGGGCTTGGAACCAGAATCAGAACGATTGCCAATAAAGATTTGATTGCCAAGTTCAACAAGGGATATTTCAGACTCCAGAAGGGAGATGCGGACGGTTGGGAAGAATGGGTGTTGGATGAAGGGGGAAAGATGATGTGGGTGCCGACCATCACCTGGTGGAACGAAGATACGTTGCCGGAGGAGTTAGTGAAACTATATTACAAACCTCAAGAGTAAATGACGGATATGAAAAAGAATAAAACAGGGAATTATCTATTTCTATGGATGTGTTTGTTTGTATGGCAGGCATGCGATACGAATGACAAGGGAAATTACAGCTATACTCCGCTGAACGGAGTGGAAATCACCTTTGCTCGGGAGGAGGAGAATCAGTCGCTGGAAAAAGGGATGGATACGTTGAGAATTCATCCGACGGTTGCGGGAGATTTATATGGAGAGAATGAAGAGAGTTATGAATATACCTGGTACTTTTGTTCCGGAAAAGAGCATCGGCATACGGTGGTGGGGAAGGGAAAGAATCTGGAATGGCCGGTTTCTTTCAAGCCGGGTAATTATACCCTCTATTTGCAAGTGGATGACAGGAGTACTGCTCTGCAATGGATAAAAAGCACGAACGTAAATGTTTTCAGTGAATTGACCGAGGGGTGGATGTTGTTGGGCGAGACGGAGGACGGAGAAGTTCGTATGGATATGCTGGTGCAAAAACCGGATACGGTTGTGCTGGTTGAGAATATATTCGATAATTCCGAACTGCATTTGAAAAATCCGCGCGATTTGATTTTTACGGGTTATAGAGGGAATAAAGTAGCACTTGTGCAATTATGGTTAACGACAGAGGATCAAGATTGGCGATTGACGTGGGGGAACAACTTTTTGCCTGTCGGAGAGTTTCACGAGGTAATGACCGTGGAAGAAGCGGAGGTGTCCAGGAAGACGCCGAGACTTCGAGATCTGTTCCCGAGGCAATTTCCTTCTTATGGAAGTGTTGGCATGGCTATGCGGAATTATGACTCTAGAGGAATTGTGACAGACAATGCGATTTATATGACGGCGATAGGATGGGACGGAAGTGAGGCTTATGTAAATCCGATGAATCGTTACAATGCGAACAGCAATGAGTTTTTTAAACCGTATCCCATGGCATTTGTGATGTTGGGGGTATCTTATTCCGCTAATCGACATCCTCTTTTTTACGATATGGACGAGGATTGTTTTGTAAAACCTGGGGCTACTTATGGAACCAATGCGACCTATTGTGAAAAGTTGGCCGATTATGCGAACGACCCGTTCCCGTGGAATCAATATGGCAGGAGAACCATCGTGTACGGCGAGAATCTGAGAAATACGACTTCGGATTATACTTGCAACTGTGTGGCATTGATGAAAGATACGGAGGGAGAGAACCCCAATTATTATATTTACGTGTTCCGGCCTGGTGGTAAAGGTTATATAGGTACAGCGCTTAATGCTCCTACTAAAGTAGGAGGTTACACGGTGAACAAGGCGGTAGCTGTTAATTTTGACCAGGCGACGCATTATACGTTCATGTCGAGTGCGAATGTCCTTTTGTATACGGTGGGTTCTACCTTGTATGCCTATAATTATTCTTATAATACGATGAGTTCGCTGGAACTGGAGAATCCGGTTTCTTACCTGAGTGCGGATGCTTATCTGGATAATAATTGCTGTTGGGTGGGCACATATGATGAAGGAGCTGGGCAGACCGAATTGAAAATCGTACAGCTTTCGGGATACAATGCGCCTGTATTGGCATACGAAGAGGAGGATTGCTGGCGGTTGAACATGAAACTGGTCAGGATTGAAGGGAAGTACGGTGATGACCCGGCAGAAGAGGATGATGAAGAAGAAGAGGGTAATTAATGCTTGGTGAAGATGAAAAAAGGATTGTTTTTACTGGTCATCTGTGCAATGGGCTTTTCAGCCCTTGCACAGACTCATTTTCGTGACCTCTCTTTCAAGGAGGCGATAAGAACGGCGAAAAAGGAAGGCAAGCTGGTATTTATTGATTTTTATACCACTTGGTGCGGTCCCTGTAAAATGATGTCGAAGGACGTGTTTCCGCAGAAAAAGGTGGGCGACTATTTTAATGCGAAGTTTGTTTGCCTGAAACTGGACGCGGAGAAAGAGGGCAAGGAGTTGGCTGGGCGTTTCAAGGTAAACGCTTATCCTACTTTTGTGGTGGTCGGTACGGACGAGAAAGTGCGGGTACAGTTGAAAGGGGCGATGGATGCAGACAAATTCGTGAACAAGATAGAGGAGCAATTGAATCCCGATTATGCGCCGGACAGGCTGACTGCCCTTTACAAGGAAGGCAACCGGACACAGGAGGTAGTGAACCGCTATGCGATGTATCTGTTGGAACAGCGGAAAGAACAGGAGGGTTTCAAGGTGGTAAACGATTACTATGCTTCCTTGACGGATGCGCAGCGTCTGGAACCTGCCAATTCGTTTTTGTTTACCCGCTATACGCTGGAAGTCGATGATGAAAAAGCGGCTTTCATGGTGAAGAACCGGGAAAACTTCGATGCTTCGTTGCGAAAGGAAATAGAAGAGAAAATCGCTCAGCTGTATCATTCGGAGCTGATGCGTTATTTTTCCGGTTACCTGTGGAGCAAAGGGGAGTATAAGGAGGAGAAATTCGAGGCTTTGAAAAAAGATATCGAGAAGTTGGGATTGACAGCACCCAACCGTTACGAACCGGCATTCCGTCTGATAGAAGGACGGGTGAAAAATGACGACAAGGCTTTTCTGGCATTGTGCCGGGAGAACTTCGAGGCATTGAGCGGGGTTTGCCGTAATGCACTTGTCATGAATATGACGCGTCTGGTACAGACGGAAGACAAGGAGGTATTGGGCGAACTGGCTGAATTTGTCCGCTCCCGCCTGAGTGTGTTGCCTCCGGCGGCGATTACGTTCGCCGGGCGGATGCTGGATGGCATTGAGGAAAGATTGAATCGATAGGAGGGGACTGCACTATGAACAGAGTATTGCGACTGGTCTGCCTGGTTTTGGTGGGTTGGACGTGTGGGGAGCGTTTGGTGGCGCAGGAAGTGGTTTATCGCGATTACGGGGCGATGAAGGATTCGCTCAGCGGACGAATGCTGGATTTCTGGCGCACGAAACGTTGCATCAACATCAATACGGTGCGCCGGGATTTGTTGTGGAATCTGAGCGAGGACGGACGGATACGGGAGTCGCTGACGTTTCCGGCAAAACGGAAAAAGCATTTGGACGCCAAGGGTATCTATCGGATGTGCAAGGAGCATGTGCTTTCTTTTTGCATGATGGAATACCGTCCGCAGACAAAAGACTACCTATCGCATCCTATGGCATCGGCGGTAGTCCTAACGGCTGACGGCGTGTGTGTGACGAATTACCATGTACTGGCGAATGTCATTCTTTCCGGTGCGTTGAAATATTATTGGCCGAATGACTTTATGCGCATGGTGATGACCTCGGAAGGGAAGGTGTATCCTGTCTGCCGGATATTGGCGGCAGACCCGGTGAACGATTTTGCGATTTTCCAGGTAAATACGGGAGGCGACCGCTTATCGCCGATACCCTTGGGAGAGCCTTTGCCGGAAGGAAGCGAGGTGTATCATATCGGCAATCCGCAGGGAAATCTGTTTTACTTGACGCAGGGCATCGTGGCGCGGAACGTGTCGACGGTCGACAAGGAGAGTGGTCATGCGAAACTGGAAATGGAGATTACGGCGGATTATGCGACGGGGTCGAGCGGAGGCGCGATTATTGACGAGTGCGGAAACTTGGCAGGGATTGTCGGTGGCACTTATTCCGTATATGCCAATCCGCAGTTGTCCCGAAATTTCCAGATGTCCATTAAGAAAGCGGTGCCGGTGAAACTGATCAAAGAATGTTTTTCCACAGGTCGGCATGACCAACCGTTGCGGGAGGCGCTGAAAACGGGAACTGACACGGTTGCCGTTGCGGTGGACACGGTGATGTATGCCGTCCGTTATCTGTGGACGTACTGTTACGACAAGGAGCGTCATTTGACTTATCGGGAAGACCGGATGGTGTTGGTGGCGCCGGAGGTGACTCTGGACATGAGCTATCAGCCGATGGGCGAACGGAAATGGAGACGGCAACAGGGACAAGAAGCGCGGATGAAACGCGATTCTTCGCTGGCATATCACTTGACTCCTTCGTTTTATTACTATTATCCGCAAGAACAACGTTTGAAAAATACCTACCGGGTAGTTGACGAAGATTTTCTGTTGCGGGATACGCTGTGCAGTCCGTCGTGGGTGTTGACGGAAGAGGAAAAGAGCATTGGTGGTTATGCTTGTCGCAAGGCTTGTTGCGAGTACGGCGGACGCCGTTGGACGGCATGGTTTACTACCGACTTGCCCGGCATGGCGGCACCCCGTCACCTGACGGGATTGCCCGGTGTCGTATTGGAAGCATCGGATGAGGAGCGGGAGGTTGTGTGGACTTATAACGGCAAAGTAGAGGCGACGGAGGAAGAACCGCTGTATATCCGTTTCCCGGAAATATTTTCGGGACTTCCGGCAGAGAAGTTTCCCATGATATTGCGTCTGTTCGCCTTGTCGGGTGCCAATAACTTTGGCGTGAGCGGTTACATTGAGGCTTCCGGCGTACTGAACAAGAATACCGCACCGCAGGTGCAGAAATTATTGCCTTCTACCGGTATCGATGCCTGTCGCGTGACCAATCCGATAGAACGGGCGAAATAAATCGTTATCGAATCAAATAGTCGCTTTTGCTGTTGCGAACCTGATTAAATCCGCAAGAATCACAATATATCGTGATTCCTGCGGATTTCAACTTTCAATTTTGTCGCAAAACGAAAAATTCACAACATGATGTGATTTTTTGTGTTGCTACGACAAGGAATTTACAAAGATTGTCGGAAATATTCTTTTGTTTATCGCATTTTAATTTTTATCTTCGCTTTTCAGAGGTTGAAGTAATTGGCAGTATGTGAACATTGCGAAGAAGTCATTATAGAACGAATATGTATAGCATTCGAGATATAGCGGAATATGCGGTGATGCTTATTGAAGTTTTTGCAAAACGTTTTCATCTTACGTTGCAGGAGGCACAGCGTTACCTGAGCAAGTATCATGCCCTTGAACTGGTTCAGAAGCACTATGGTATGATGCACACTCAGACTTTTGAAGATATGGCGGAGACACTTGCGGTGTATTGTCGGAGAAAAGGAGGGCAGGTGGCATGAAACTCTACCATGGTTCAAATATTGCCATTGAAACGATAGACCTGAATCTTTCTAGACCCAACAAAGATTTCGGTAAAGCATTTTATCTGTCTGATGTCCGGTCGCAAGCAGAAGAGATGGCTATGCTTAAGGCGGATTTTCTGGGTGGAAAACCTGTCGTGAGCACTTTTGAGTTTGATGAAAGACTATTGACGGACGGTACATTGCGTTTTAAGCGTTTTGATGACTATTCGGAGGAATGGGCGCATTTTATTTTTGAGCATCGTAATGAGCCAAAGGGCCAGACGCTTCATAGCAATGATGTCATTTACGGTCCAATCGCCAACGACAGGGTTGGGGCACAGATAAACAATTTCCGTAGTGGCTACATTTCATTTGAAACATTTCTTGAACGTATCAGATATATGAAAGGAATTACTTTCCAATATGCTTTCTGTAGTCCATTGGCAATCTCTAAACTTCGAAAAGTATGAATGTGACGGAACAGGAGTTTAAGTTTATGGTACAATCCTTGGCGACAGACCTTATTATGTTGTTAGTGCAGGAAGAGCGGATGACCATGTCAGAGGCATTTGATGTGCTTTATCAGTCGAATGTCTTTGCAAAGCTTTCAGAGCCGACCACAGGGCTTTACTACCAGGCTCCAAGGTATGTATTCAGCTATCTTAAGGAAGAAATGGGTCTTGCTGAAAGAAACGGGTAACTTTCTGACAATCTTGTCTTTTTTAGAAAAAAGTGAAAGGAATATTTGGTGGTTATTAAAAATGGATGTACATTTGCACTCCATTTTGGATAAAAGTATAATAAAATTTAAAGAGTACTTGTAAAATGCCTACTATTCAACAGTTAGTAAGAAAAGGAAGAGTAAAGATCGAGGACAAGAGCAAGGCGCCTGCTTTGGATGCTTGCCCGCAGAGACGAGGAGTATGTGTACGTGTTTACACCACGACTCCGAAAAAACCGAACTCAGCGATGAGAAAGGTAGCACGTGTTAGATTGACCAACGGAAAAGAGGTGAATGCCTATATTCCGGGTGAGGGTCACAATCTGCAGGAACACTCCATCGTGTTGATTCGTGGCGGTCGTGTGAAGGACCTGCCGGGTGTGCGTTACCACTTGGTTCGCGGAACATTGGACGCTGCCGGTGTTACCGGTCGTTGCCAGGGACGTTCCAAATACGGTGCGAAGAAACCGAAGCCGGGTCAGGCAGCTGCTCCAGCTAAAGGTAAGAAGTAAACAAAAGTGATTAACAGGAATTGTGTTTATGAAGCGTTCCCGAAAAACAGTTGAGTAAATGGTTGTGAAACCGTTGAAGACCGAAAAAGGGCAGCTTGACGAACAAATTCGTAAACGAAAAGAAGATGAGAAAAACTAAACCGAAGAAGAGAATCCTGTTACCGGATCCGAAATTCAACGATGTACTGGTGACGAGGTTTGTTAATGACCTGATGGTGGACGGTAAAAAGACTGTTGCGTTCAAAATCTTTTACGACGCACTGGATATCGTTGAGGAAAAAATGGCAAAAAAAGAAGAGAAATCTGCTCTGGACATCTGGAAGCAGGCATTGGAGAACATCACTCCCCAGGTGGAGGTGAAGAGCCGCCGTGTAGGTGGTGCCACTTTCCAGGTGCCGACTGAAATCAATCCGAGCCGTAAGAGAGCGATTTCCGTTAAAAATATGATTCTTTACTCCCGCAAACGTAGCGGACACGGCATGTCAGAGAAACTGGCTGCTGAAATCATGGCTGCTTACAAGGAAGAAGGTGCCGCTTTCAAGAAGAAAGAAGATACCCACCGTATGGCGGAAGCCAACCGGGCATTTGCACATTTCAGATTTTAATTTAGAGGCAAAATGGCGAAGAGAGATTTACATTATACAAGAAATATCGGTATCATGGCTCACATTGATGCCGGAAAGACGACGACCACTGAACGTATCCTGTATTTCACCGGTGTGAACCACAAAATCGGTGAGACGCACGACGGTACGGCTACGATGGACTGGATGGTGCAGGAGCAGGAGAGAGGTATTACCATTACTTCCGCTGCAACGACCTGTTTCTGGAAATATCAGGGCGACGATTACAAAATCAACATCATTGACACTCCGGGACACGTGGATTTCACGGTGGAGGTGGAGCGTTCTCTGCGTGTGTTGGACGGTGCCGTGGCATTGTTCTGTGCAGTGGGCGGTGTTGAGGCTCAGTCTGAGACGGTTTGGCGTCAAGCCAACAAGTACGGCGTGCCGAGAATCGCTTTCGTGAACAAAATGGACCGTTCCGGAGCCGATTTCTTCAAGGCCGTTCGTGAAATCAAAGAGAAACTGGGTGCAAATCCGGTGCCTTTGGTATTGCCGATTGGTGCAGAGGAAAATTATCAGGGACTCATCGACCTGGTGGAGATGAAAGCCTATGTTTGGGAAAACGGTGCCATGGAAGCTACCGTGAAGGATATTCCCGAAAACATGAAAGCTGAAGCTCAGGAATGGAGAGAGAAACTGGTGGAGGCCGCTGCCGTTCAGGACGAGGCTTTGATGGAACGTTTCTTCGAAGACCCGGATTCCATTACGGTGGAGGATTTGAAAACGGTTATCCGGAAGGCTGTTATCGCCATGGACTTCTGTCCGGTGATGTGCGGTTCTTCTTTCAAGAATAAGGGTGTTCAGAACTTGTTGGATGCGGTGATCGCTTATTTGCCGAATCCGCTGGATATTCCGAACAGCAAGGGTACCGACCCGAAGACGGGCGAGGAAGTACATTTCCCGGTAGACCCGGATGCTCCGCTGTCGGCTCTGGCATTCAAGATTGCTACCGACCCGTTCGTGGGCCGTTTGTGCTATACTCGTATTTATTCCGGTAAGATTGAAGCCGGTTCGTATGTTTACAATCCGCGTACGGACAAGAAAGAGCGTATTTCCCGTCTGTTCCAGATGCACTCCAACAAGCAGATGCCGAAAGAGGTGCTGGAAGCCGGTGACATTTGCGCTTGCGTAGGTTTCAAGGATATCCGCACCGGTGATACATTGTGTTCCGAAGAGAAGCCGATCGTGCTGGAAAGCATGACTTTCCCGGAACCCGTGATTGGTATCGCTATCGAACCGCTGACTCAGAAAGATACCGACAAGCTGGGCATGGCTCTGGCGAAGTTGGCAGAGGAAGACCCGACGTTCCGCGTGAAGACGGACGAGGAATCCGGTCAGACGGTCATCAGCGGTATGGGTGAGCTTCACCTGGACATCATCATCGACCGTCTGCGTCGTGAGTTCAAGGTGGAATGTAACCAGGGCGCACCGCAGGTTTCTTACAAGGAAGCGATTACGACGGCTGTCGATCATCGCCACGTGTTCAAGAAGCAGTCCGGTGGTCGTGGTAAGTTCGCCGATATCATCTTCCGCATGGAACCGGCAGAAGAGGGCAAAGAGGGCTTGACCTTCGTGAACGAGGTGAAAGGTGGTAACATTCCGAAGGAATTTATCCCGTCCGTTGAAAAAGGATTCAAGGAGGCTATGCAGAACGGTGTTCTGGCAGGTTACAGCCTGGAGGCTCTGAAGATTACCTTGATCGATGGTTCTTTCCACCCGGTAGACTCAGATGCCCTGTCATTTGAAATGGCTGCCAAAATCGGTTACAAGGAGGCTGCCCAGAAGGCGAAGCCGGTATTGCTGGAGCCGATTATGAAGCTGGAAGTGGTTACTCCGGAGGACTTCATGGGTGATATCATCGCCGACCTGAACCGTCGTCGGGGACAGGTGGAATCCATGGATTCACGTATCGGTGCCCGTGTGATTACGGCGAAGGTGCCGCTGGCAGAGCAGTTCGGTTATGTGACCGTGTTGCGTACCCTGTCTTCCGGTCGCGCAAGTTCTTCCATGGAATTCGACCATTATGCTGAAGTTCCGAAGAACATCGCCAAGGAAGTGGTGGAGAAAGCTAACGGAAGAGTGGATTTAATTTAAAAAATTAATGTCGGAGAGGACGTTGTCCTTTCCGACCGCTTAAATATAATAATCAAAAACATGAGCCAAAAAATCAGAATTAAGTTAAAATCTTACGATCACAACTTGGTAGACAAGTCGGCTGAAAAGATTGTTAAGACGGTAAAGGCTACGGGTGCAGTGGTAAGCGGACCGATTCCTCTTCCTACGCACAGGGCAGTGTTTACTGTTAACCGCTCTACTTTCGTCAACAAGAAGAGCCGTGAACAATTTTTGTTGTGCACGTTCAAACGTCTGATTGACATCTACAGTTCCACTGCAGGTACGATTGACGCTTTGATGAAACTTGAATTGCCGAGTGGTGTTGAAGTAGAGATTAAAGTGTAATTAACGGCGAAAACCTATGTCGTTAAAATGAAGAATTAACCTATTAAAAAAGAAATGAAATTACCAGGTTTAATTGGAAAAAAAGTCGGAATGACTTCCGTTTTCAGTGTTGAGGGGAAAAGCATCCCATGCACTGTTATCGAATGCGGTCCATGTGTCGTAACCCAGGTGAAAACCTTGGAAAAAGACGGTTACGAAGCACTTCAGTTGGGTTTTGACGAGAAAAAGGAGAAACACACGACGAAGCAGCTAAGTGGGCACTTTAAGAAGGCAGGCACAACTCCGAAGCGTAAACTCGTTGAGTTCGCGGGATTTGCCGAAGAACACAAGTTGGGCGATGTGATTGACGTGACGCTGTTGCAGGACACGTCTTTCGTGGATATCGTCGGAACCTCTAAAGGTAAAGGTTTCCAGGGCGTTGTGAAACGTCACGGTTTCGGTGGTGTAGGACAGACTACCCACGGTCAGCACAACCGTACCCGTAAGCCGGGTTCTATCGGAGCATGTTCTACTCCGGCCCGTGTATTCAAGGGTATGCGCATGGGCGGCCGTATGGGCGGTGACAGGGTTACTGTAGAGAACTTGGAAGTTTTGAAGGTGATTCCTGAAAATAATTTGTTGTTGGTGAAGGGTTCTGTTCCCGGATCAAGAGGTTCATACGTAATTATTCAGAAGTAATGGAGTTAAGTGTACTAAACATTGCCGGACAGGAAACCGGCAGAAAGGTAGTGTTGGATGACGCTATCTTTGGAATTCAACCTAACGAACACGCTATCTACCTTGACGTAAAGCAGTTCCTGGCCAACAACCGTCAGGGTACTCACAAGTCAAAACAGCGGAATGAAGTTTCCGGTAGTACCAAGAAGCTGAAGAAGCAGAAAGGCACCGGTGGCGCTCGTGCAGGTAGTATCA
Organism: uncultured Odoribacter sp.; assembly: GCA_947176455.1. Lineage (GTDB taxonomy): Bacteria > Bacteroidota > Bacteroidia > Bacteroidales > Marinifilaceae > Odoribacter. Next base: position 11,367 of record CAMWQQ010000005.1, read on the forward strand.
AGAACCCGGAGTTCAGAGGAGGAGGTCGTGTATTTGGTCCCGTGCCAAGAGACTACAGCTTCAAACTGAACAAGAAATTGAAGAAATTGGCTCGTAAATCAGCTTTGGCAATAAAAGCAAGCGCAAATGCCGTGAAAGTCGTTGAAGATCTCGCTTTCGAAGCACCGAAGACCAAGCAGATGGTTGCCTTAATCAACAACCTGAAGGTGAACAACGGTCGTCTGTTGCTGGTACTGGGCAAAGGAGGAGACGAGAACGTGCTCTTGTCCGCCCGCAACCTGCAAGGCGTGGAAGTGATGCGAGTAAGCGACATCGCAACTTACAACGTGATGAAGGCGAAGAACCTGGTACTCGTTGAAAGTTCGATAGAGGGCCTTAACGAAATGTTCAATCTTAACTAATCAGAGAAGAGATGGAAATCATAATGAAGCCCGTTTTGACGGAAAAGATGACAGCGCTTACGGAGAAACAGCACAAAGTGGCTTTTCTCGTGGCAAAGAATGCGAATAAGATTGAGATTAAGAAAGCAGTTGAGGCGATGTACGGAGTGAATGTGCAGGCCGTGAATACGCAGCGTTATCAGGGAAAGGTGAAATCTCGCTATACCCGTGCCGGCGTAATCAGTGGACGTACGAACTCGTACAAGAAGGCAATTGTGACTTTAGCAGAAGGTGATAGTATTGATTTTTTTAGCAATATTTAAATAAGATGGCTGTAAGAAAATTAAATCCTGTAACGCCTGGACAAAGGGGAAAAGTAGTGAATACTTTCGAACAGGTGACTACAGATAGACCTGAGAAATCATTGTTGAGACCCTACAGCAAGACCGGTGGTCGTAACAACTCCGGTAAGATGACAATGAGATATATAGGTGGTGGTCATAAACGCAAGTACAGAATTATCGATTTCAAGCGGGAGAAGGAAAATATTCCGGCCAGAGTGGCTACCATCGAATATGACCCGAACCGTACTGCCCGTATCGCTCTGGTGGTGTATGCGGACGGAGAGAAGCGTTACATCGTTGCTCCGATTGGCTTGACCGTAGGACAGACAATTGAAAGCGGCAAGGGTGTTGCTCCGGAAATCGGAAACACGCTGTACTTGTCTGAAATCCCATTAGGTACAATCATACATAACATCGAGTTGCGTCCGGGACAGGGAGCTGTAATGGCTCGCAGTGCCGGTTCTTATGCTCAGTTGGTTGCGAGAGAAGGGAAATATGCTTCTATCAAGTTGCCTTCCGGCGAGGTTCGCATGGTGTTGGTGACTTGCAAGGCTACCGTGGGTACGGTATCTAACCCCGACCACTCTCTGGAACGTTCCGGTAAGGCGGGTCGTACCCGTTGGTTGGGCCGTCGTCCTCGTGTTCGTGGTGTCGTAATGAACCCGGTTGATCACCCGATGGGTGGTGGTGAAGGCCGCGCTTCCGGAGGTCACCCGAGATCACGTAAGGGCTTGTTGGCTAAGGGTTACAAGACTCGCTCACCGAAGAAGGCTTCTACGAAGTATATTGTTGAAAGAAGGAAATAATAACTGATTAAAACTTGATGTTATGAGTCGTTCGTTAAAAAAAGGCCCGTTTATTGATGTGAAGCTGGAGAAAAGAATCCTGGCGATGAATGAGACCAACAAGAAATCGGTTGTTAAGACCTGGGCTCGTTACTCCATGATTTCTCCGGATTTCGTAGGGCATACAGTAGCTGTACACAACGGTAATAAATTTATCCCGGTGTATGTGACCGAAAACATGGTCGGCCACAAGTTGGGTGAATTTGCACCGACACGTACCTTTAGAGGTCACGCTGACAAGAAGAAAAAATAAAGCGTGATGATGTTGAACAAATGAAGATTGTATAAAATGGGTGCAAGAAAAAGAATAAGAGCAAATCAGATGAAGGAAGCCCGGAAGCAGAAGGCTTTCGCTGTGCTGCATGATTGTCCTTCATCCCCTCAGAAGATGAGGTTGGTGGCTGACCTTGTACGTGGAATGGACGTACAGAGGGCATTGGATACGCTGAAATTTTGTCCGAAGGTGGCTGCTCGTCATATCGAGAAGCTGTTGCTTTCCGCGATTGCAAACTGGAGCGTGAAGAACGACGGGGCGCGCATTGACGATGCCGCGTTGTTTATCAAGGAAATCTTTGTGGACGGAGCAGGTATTTTGAAGAGACTGCGTCCGGCACCGCAGGGACGGGCTCACAGAATCCGCAAGAGATCCAATCACGTGACTATCGTGTTGGGAAGTAAAACCGCTGTTGTTGAAAACACTGAAAAAGAGTAAAGCATGGGACAAAAATGTAATCCAATAAGCAATAGATTAGGTATCATCCGTGGATGGGATTCTAATTGGTTCGGCGGCAAGAATTACGGTGACAAGCTGGTAGAGGATTATAAAATCCGCAAATACCTGAACGCCCGTCTTGCAAAGGCCGGAATCGCAAAAATCGTTATCGAGCGTACTTTGAAGCTCATCACCATCACCATCAACACTGCCCGTCCGGGTATCATCATCGGTAAGGGCGGTCAGGAAGTGGACAAGTTGAAGGAAGAGCTGAAGAAGATTACCGACAAGGAGGTTCAAATCAATATCTTTGAAATCAAGCGTCCGGAACTGGATGCTGTGATTGTAGGCAATAACATAGCTCGTCAGCTGGAAGGTCGTGTTGCATATCGCCGGGCTATCAAAATGGCTGTCGCTTCAACGATGCGCATGGGTGCCGAGGGTATCAAGATTTTGATTTCCGGACGTCTGAACGGTGCCGAAATGGCGCGTGCAGAGATGTTCAAGGAAGGACGTACCCCGTTGCACACGTTCCGTGCCGATATTGATTACGCACAGGCAGAGGCCCTGACCACCTATGGTCTGCTGGGCATCAAGGTGTGGATTTGCAAGGGAGAGGTTTACGGCAAGCGCGAGCTTGTTCCGAACTCGTTGTTGCAAAGCCGTGACAACAGTAGCCGTCCCGCAGCAGCCGGAAAAGCTGACGGAAAGAAGGGCGGTTTTAAGAAGAGAAGAAAGTAAGTAGTCTTTTAATCAATTAAACAAAGAGCTATGTTACAGCCGAAAAGGACTAAATTTAGAAGAAGCCAGAAAGGTAGAATGAAGGGGAACGCCCAGAGAGGCAACCAGCTTGCATTCGGCTCTTTCGGCATCAAGGCGTTGGAAGAAAAATGGATCGAAGGACGCCAGATAGAAGCTGCCCGTGTTGCAGTGACGCGTTATATGCAACGTCAGGGACAGATTTGGATTCGCATATTCCCCGACAAACCGATTACCAAGAAGCCTGCGGAAGTACGTATGGGTAAAGGTAAGGGTAATCCGGAGGGATTCGTAGCACCTGTGACTCCGGGAAGAATTCTTTTCGAGGCAGACGGTGTTCCGTATGCAGTGGCAAAAGAGGCTTTACGTCTTGCAGCACAGAAATTACCTATTACGACGAAGTTTGTGGTTAGACGTGACTATGTGGAAGAATAGTCTTCCGACTATTAAGTGTAAAAATTAATTTGTCAGAGAGATGAAAAATTCAGAAATTATAGAAATGACCACAGCCGAGCTTAGGGAAAGAGTTGAGACCGAAAAGGCCGCTCTGAACAAGCTGAAGATGAATCATACCGTTACGCCGTTGGAAAACCCGATGCAGATTCCTGTAGCCCGTAAGACCATCGCCCGTATGATGACAGAATTACGTAAGAGAGAATTAACTGAAAAGAAGTAAAGCAATGGAAGAAAGAAATCTTAGAAAAGAACGTGTCGGTGTCGTGCTGAGCAATAAGATGGATAAAACTATCACCGTTGCTGTACACTTTAAGGAGAAACACCCGATTTACGGAAAATTCGTAAAGAAGACCAAGAAGTTCACCGCTCATGATGAAAAGAATGAGTGCAATATCGGTGATACCGTGAGAATTATGGAAACCCGTCCCCTCAGCAAGATGAAGAGATGGAGATTAGTTGAAATCATTGAAAGAGCTAAGTAATCATGATACAACAGGAAACCAGATTAGCAGTAGCAGACAACAGCGGTGCCAAGGAAGTGCTTTGTATCCGTGTTCTTGGAGGTTCCAAGAAAAGGTATGCACGTGTCGGCGATAGAATCGTTGTGGCTGTAAAGAGTGCCCTGCCCAACGGAGACATCAAGCAGGGAAGTGTAAGCAAGGCCGTGGTCGTTCGCGTGACCAAGGAGTTCAAACGTCCGGACGGTTCTTATATTCGCTTTGACGACAATGCCTGTGTATTGTTGAACAATGCCGGTGAAATGAGAGGAACCCGTATTTTCGGACCCGTGGCTCGTGAAGTGCGTGAAGGTTATACGAAAATCGTATCGTTGGCTCCGGAAGTTCTTTAATTTACATGTTGGAGGCAGGAAGTCGGACGCTCCGTTTTCGGGCTTTGGACTTCTGGCTTCTCGACACTAAAAAAAGTAAAACGATGAATAGAAAGTTTCATATCAAGAAAGGCGACTTGGTTCAGGTGAATGCCGGAGAAGACAAGGGCAAGCAGGGCAAGGTGCTGCAAGTTTTTCCTGAGAAGGAAAGAGCCATTGTAGAAGGTATCAACATAGTGAGCAAGCATACCAAACCGAATGCCAAACATCCGCAGGGCGGTATCATCAAGCAGGAGGCTGCGATTCACATTTCAAACCTGAATGTGGTGGATCCTTCTACGAACAAGCCGACCCGTATCGGACGGAAATTGGGCGAGAACGGCAAACTGGTAAGATACGCCAAGAAGTCGGGAGAAATTTTGAAGTAATGATGACCGGTTGTAAATTTTAGATTTTGAATCGCATTTTACGGGTGATTTGAGGTTTAAAATTTACAATCCCAATCAAAATGTGACTTCACGAAGTGGCTTGTTAAAAATATTTTATACCTTTGTCGCTTGAAAATCTGATTTTCGGTGGATGATGGCGTATAAAAAGCGGTCAATCGTGAATCAAAAATCATATTTAGTTAGATGAAATACGTACCAAATCTTAAGACAAAGTATAACGAAGAGATTGTACCGACCTTGATGAAGGAGTTCGGATACAAGTCAGTTATGCAGGCTCCCCGTTTGGAGAAGATAGTAATCAATCAGGGAGTGGGTTCAGCTATTCAGGATAAGAAAATCCTGGAGTTCTCATTGAATGAGATTACCGCGATAACAGGTCAGAAGGCTGTTGTAGGTAAGTCAACGAAAGACGTATCTAATTTTAAGTTGCGTAAGGGCATGCCGATTGGCGTGAAAGTGACTTTGCGCAAGGAAAGAATGTATGAGTTCCTGGAAAGATTGATTTGCAGTGCTCTGCCGCGTATCCGCGACTTCAAGGGCATCAACAGCAAGCTGGACGGGAAAGGCAATTATACGTTAGGTCTTGAAGAGCAGATCATATTCCCTGAGATTGTGTTGGATTCCGTACACAAAATCATGGGTATGAACATTACATTTGTGACTTCGGCTAATACCGACGAAGAAGGTTTTGCTCTGCTCAGAGAGTTTGGATTACCATTTAAAAAGAATTAAAAAAGAAGCGAAATGGCAAAAGAATCAATGAAAGCCCGTGAGGTGAAGCGTGCAAAATTGGTAGAAAAGTACGCCGAGAAACGAGCAAAGTTAAAAGAGGAGGGTGACTATGCTGCACTGAGTCTCCTGCCGAAAAACTCTAACCCCATTCGCTTGCACAACCGTTGCAAGCTGACGGGTCGTCCCAGAGGTTACATGAGACAGTTCGGAATCAGCCGTATCCAGTTCCGTGAAATGGCATCGGCAGGTTTGATTCCGGGAGTTAAAAAGGCTAGTTGGTAATTTTTAAAAGCGAAAAGAGATGACAGATCCAATAGCAGATTTTCTTACCCGCATTCGGAATGCAGTAAGAGTAGGTCACAAGGTGGTTGAAATCCCGGGTTCCAAGATGAAACTCGAAATGACCAGAATTTTGAAAGAAAAGGGATATATCCTGAATTATAAGTATGAACAGGATGGTGCAAAGAGCAATATCAAGATTGCGTTGAAATATCACCCCGAGACGAAAGTGCCTGCCATCAAGTCTTTGGTACGCGTTTCCAAACCGGGTTTGCGCCGTTATACGAACGTGGAGGAGATGCCGCGCGTATTGAACGGTCTGGGTATTGCCATTTTGTCTACCTCCCTGGGATTGATGACAGACAAAGAAGCTCGCCAGCGGAATGTGGGCGGTGAAGTATTGTGTTATGTGTATTAATTTAAAGTGAAGAAGACATGTCACGTATAGGGAAATTACCGATTCATATACCACAAGGAGTTACTGTAGCAGTAAGTCCTGATAACACCGTCACGGTAAAAGGTCCGAAAGGTCAGCTTTCTCAGAAAGTGAGCACAGACCTGACTGTTTCCGTTGAAGCGAACGAAGTGCACGTACAACGTCACACTGAAGACAAGGAGCACAAAGCACAGCATGGTTTGTACCGTGCTTTGATTCACAATATGGTGGTGGGTGTTTCTGAAGGCTATACCATCAAGCAGGAGCTGGTGGGTGTAGGTTTCCGTGCCAACGCCGAAGGCCAGGTGCTTGAACTGGGATTGGGGTATTCTCACTCCATTTTCTTGCAATTGCCGGCAGAGGTGAAAGTTTCAGCCGTAACTGAAAAACGTGCGAACCCGATCATTACGTTAGAGAGTTGCGACAAGCAGCTGATCGGACAAGTGGCTGCCAAAATCCGTTCTTTCCGGAAGCCGGAGCCTTACAAGGGCAAGGGTATCCGCTTCGTAGGTGAAGAGGTTCGCCGGAAAGCAGGTAAGTCAGCTAAAGTTTAATCACTAAAGAGGTAAAAAGTTATGGCTTTAACGAAAGAAGAAAGAAGATTAAGAATAAAACGGAGAATCCGTAAGATTATCTCCGGAACGGCTGAACGTCCTCGTATGAGCGTTTTCCGTTCAAACGCGCAGATTTCCGTACAGTTGATTGACGATAAGGCAGGCAAGACTTTGGTATCCGTATCGTCCTTGTGCAAGGAGATTGCAGAAAAGAAAGGTACGAAGATCGAACAGGCCGCTCTGGTCGGTGCCGCTATTGCCGAGAAGGCGAAGGCTGCCGGTATCGTGGCTGTGGTTTTCGACAGAAACGGTTATTTGTATCACGGCAGGGTGAAGGCGTTGGCTGACGCTGCCCGTAACGGAGGTCTTAATTTTTAAAAGTTAGCAGAATGGAACAGAAAGTAAATAATACTGACTTGGAATTAAAGGACAGATTGGTGGCAATCAATCGTGTGACCAAAGTTACCAAGGGAGGTCGTACGTTCAGTTTCGCGGCTATCGTCGTGGTAGGTGACGAGAACGGAATCGTAGGCTGGGGACTGGGCAAGGCCAATGAAGTGACCACTGCCATTTCCAAAGGAATCGAGGCTGCAAAGAAAAACCTGATCAAGGTGCCCGTATTGAAGGGAACCATTCCTCACGAGCAAGTGGCTCGTTTTGGCGGAGCCGAGGTTTTCATGAAACCGGCTTCTTCCGGTACGGGACTGGTGGCTGGAGGTGCTATGCGTGCCGTATTGGAGAGCGCAGGCATCCACGACGTGCTGGCAAAGAGTAAAGGTTCGTCCAACCCTCACAACCTGGTGAAAGCGACGATTGCGGCGTTGAAGGAAATGCGTGACGCCCGCACGGTTGCGGCTACCCGGGGAATCAGTCTGGATAAGGTGTTTAACGGATAAATGGAGTATCATGGCAAAGATTAAAATAACGCTTGTAAAAAGTAAAATCGGTAGCGATAAAACTCAGGTAGGCACTATTCGGGCATTGGGATTGAAGAAAACCAACAGCAGTGTAGAGCAAGAGGCTACTCCGCAGATTCTGGGTATGGTGGCTAAAATCAGCCATCTGGTTCGCGTGGAAGAAGTAAAGTAATTTGTTAAACATTTTAAGGACGAAATAAAATGGATTTAAGTAACTTAAAACCGGCCTGCGGATCAACTCATCACGATAAGAGAATCGGCCGCGGACAGGGTTCCGGAAGAGGAGGTACGTCAACAAGAGGACACAAGGGAGCCAAATCAAGATCAGGTTATCATACGAAAATCGGTTTTGAGGGTGGTCAGATGCCTTTGCAGAGACGTGTACCGAAGTTCGGTTTTAAAAATATCAACCGTGTAGAGTACAAGGCTATTAATATCAGTATGTTGCAGGCTTTGGCAGAAAGAGACAATCTTTCCGTGATCGACCGCGAGGTGCTGATTAATGCGGGTCTGCTCAACAAGAACGATTTGTTGAAAGTGCTGGGCGACGGTGCAATCAGCGCCAAACTGGAAGTGAAGGCGAACGCTTTCTCCAAGAAGGCTGTTGAGGCCATCGAGGCTGCCGGAGGCTCTGTTGTCGTTTTGTAAACCCAAGCGAGCTTATAAGGTCATAAGGTTTATAAGGTTCGTGGGGTGATTTTACCTTTACTGGCTTTATAAACTTTATCGGCTTTATAAACTTATAAATAAAAACCTTATGAAGTTATTTGATACATTAAAGAACATTTGGAAAATTGAGGAATTGAAGACCCGGATTCTGACGACTTTGGGACTGATTCTCGTTTACAGGCTGGGTACGGAGATCGTATTGCCGGGTATTAATCCGGCGGGACTGACGGCATTGAAGGAGCAGACTTCCGGAAACGGAGTGCTGGGCTTGCTGGATATGTTTTCAGGCGGTGCGTTCTCCAATGCGTCGATATTCGCATTGGGTATCATGCCTTACATCTCTGCTTCCATCGTGGTGCAGTTGCTGGGTATTGCCGTTCCTTATTTTCAACGGATGCAGCGGGAAGGTGAGAGCGGAAGACGGAAAATCAATCAGATTACCCGTTATCTGACCGTGATTATTCTTGTGTTGCAGGGTTCTGCGTATCTTACCAACTTGAACATGCAAATCCCGAAGGAGTTCTTCATGATGGAGAAGGGATGGTTTACGGCTTCTTCCATAGCCATTCTGGCAGCAGGTTCAATGTTTGTGCTGTGGTTGGGTGAGAAGATTACGGACAAGGGAATCGGAAACGGTGTTTCCATCATCATCATGATTGGTATCATCGCCCGTTTGCCGTTTGCGTTTGTTGCCGAGCTTAGTTCGCGGATGAGTCAGCAGGGTGGCGGTGCCGTTGCCTTCTTGATTGAAATCGCGTTGCTGTTCTTTGTTTTCTGCGGCAGCATATTGCTGGTACAGGGAACCCGCAAGGTGCCCGTACAGTATGCCAAGCGGATTGTCGGAAACAAGCAGTACGGCGGTGTTCGTCAGTATATTCCGCTGAAGATTAATGCGGCAGGAGTTATGCCGATTATTTTTGCCCAGGCGATCATCTTGTTGCCGATTTCGTTTGTCAACTATGCCGCTTCCGAATCATTGTCCGGAATTGCGGCCGCGTTTTCAAACTTTACCGGTTTCTGGTATAACTTCACGTTCTTCATCCTGATTGTCGCTTTCACCTACTTCTACACTGCGATTACGGTAAATCCGATGCAGATGGCGGAAGACATGAAGAAGAACGGAGGATTTATTCCGGGTGTGAAGCCGGGACGCAAGACGATGGAGTTTTTGGATACCATCATGTCAAGGATTACCTTGCCGGGTTCCATCTTCCTGGGGATTGTCGCCATATTGCCGGCATTTGCACAATTGTCGGGCGTGAACCATCAGTTCGCACAGTTTTATGGCGGTACTTCCTTGTTGATTCTGGTGGGTGTCGTTTTGGATACCTTGCAGCAGATTGAGTCCCATTTGTTGATGCGTCATTACGACGGATTGATGAAGACGGGAAGAATCAAGGGGAAGACTCCTGGAGGACCGACCGCATATTGATTTTAAATTGCAGGAATTACTGAGTCTTTGACCGGTTTTGATACCATCGGGGACTTGGTAATTCGATTTTTGCAACTTTAAAAAAATATTGTAATTTTGCGGCATGATTTTTCTGAAGACGGCAGAGGAGATTGAGCTACTGAGAGAGAGCAATCAGTTGGTAGGCAAGACGCTGGGCGAAATAGCGAAGCATATTCGTCCAGGTGTTTCTACGTTGGAACTTGACCGTATTGCGGAAGAATTCATTTGTTCGCACGGGGCGAAACCCGGGTTCAAAGGTTATGGAGGTTTTCCGAATGCCTTGTGCATATCCGTCAACGACGTGGTCGTGCACGGGGTACCTTCCGCCGAGTGCATCTTGAAAGAGGGCGATATCGTGTCTGTCGATTGCGGAACCTGCAAGAACGGTTTTTACGGAGACAGCGCATA
>CAMWQQ010000006.1 GCA_947176455.1 uncultured Odoribacter sp.
GAACATTTCGTACAGGCGCAGGGTATCGGCTCCGAATTGTTCGATGATGTCGTACGGATTGACCACGTTGAACATCGATTTGGACATTTTTTCCACCGCCCAGCCACAGACATATTTTCCGTCTTCCAAGATAAACTCCGCATTGGCATAATCCGGCATCCATTTCTTGAACGCCTCGGTGTCCAGAATATCGTTCTTGACCATATTGACATCGACGTGGATTTCCGTGGTGTCATACTGGTCTTTCAGTCCGGCGGAAACAAATTGATTCGTGCCGACGATGCGATATACAAAATTGGAACGTCCTTGAATCATTCCCTGGTTAATCAGTTTCTTGAAGGGCTCCGGTTCGCAGACCACGCCCAGGTCGTACAGGAACATATTCCAGAACCGGGAATAGATCAAGTGTCCGGTGGCGTGTTCGGCGCCTCCCAGGTAAAGGTCCACATTTCTCCAATACTTGTCGGCTTCCTCGCTGACAAGAGCTTTGTCGTTGTGCGGATCCATATAGCGGAGATAATAGGCGGACGAGCCGGCGAATCCCGGCATCGTGTTCAGTTCGATAGGATACCCCTCCTCCGTTTTCCAGTTCTTGGCACGTCCCAGGGGCGGTTCTCCGGTTTCCGTCGGCAGGTATTTGTCGATTTCCGGCAATTCCAAGGGCAACCGGTCGGCATTCATCATATAGGGCATATCGTCCTTGTAATACACGGGGAACGGTTCGCCCCAGTAGCGTTGACGGCTGAAAATGGCATCCCGCAGGCGGTAATTGATTTTGCTTTTGCCGATGCCTCTTGCTTCGACCTCCTCGGCTATTCTGGCAATCGCCTGTTTGACCTCCAGTCCGTTCAACATACCGCTGTTAATCATCTTTCCCTCTTTGGCATCGTATGAACTTTCGCTCAGGTCGATTGGATGACCGTTGTCGATGACCGGAACAATCGGCAATTCGAATTTCCGGGCAAAGGCATAGTCCCGGCTGTCGTGTGCGGGAACCGCCATAATGGCTCCCGTTCCGTAGCCGGCAAGCACGTATTCGCTGACCCATACGGGTATGGCTTCATTCGTGAAAGGATTCACGGCGTAGGAGCCGGTGAACACGCCGGTCACGGTTTTCACCTCGCTCTGGCGTTCCCGTTCCGTGCGCTTGGCGACATATTCCAGGTAATCCGTTACCGCTTTCTCCTGTTCCGGAGTGGTCAGCGGTTTCACGTATTCGCTTTCCGGAGCCAGTACCATAAAACTCACTCCGAATATGGTATCCGGACGGGTGGTGAAAATCTTCAATTGCACGTCCGAGTCCTTGACCTCGAAGACGATGTCGGCACCCTGGGAGCGACCAATCCAGTTGCGCTGAATGTCTTTCAGCGAGTCCGACCATTCCAAATGGTCCAGTCCGTCCAGCAGGCGTTGCGCATAGGCGGATACTCGCAGAGACCACTGGCGCATCTTTTTCTGCACCACCGGATAGCCTCCGCGCAGGGAGATGCCCTCCTTCACCTCGTCATTGGCAAGCACCGTACCCAGCTTCGGACACCAGTTCACCATTGTTTCGCCCAGGTAGGCGATGCGATAGTTCATCAATACCTCCTGCTGTTGCTTCTCGGTCATCTTGTTCCATTCGTCGGCGGTAAAATGAATTTCCTCGCTACAGGTGGCGTTCAATCCTTCGTTGCCATATTTCGGGAAAGCGTCGATAAGCTCCTGTATGGGTCTTGCCTGCTTCGTATCGTTGCAATAATAGCTGTTGAACATTTGTTGGAACGCCCATTGGGTCCATTTGTAATATTTCGGGTCGCACGTCCGGACTTCCCTGTCCCAGTCGAAAGAGAATCCGATTTTATCCAACTGCTCCCGGTAGCGGGCGATGTTTTTTTCCGTGGTGATAGCCGGATGCTGTCCGGTCTGAATGGCGTATTGTTCCGCCGGCAGTCCGTAGGCGTCATACCCCATAGGATGTAGCACATTGAAACCTTTCAGGCGTTTGTATCTGGAATAAATGTCGGAGGCGATGTAACCGAGGGGATGACCGACGTGCAGTCCCGCTCCCGACGGATAGGGGAACATATCCAAAACGTAGTATTTGGGTTTTGACGGGTCAACGTCCACTTTATACGTCCGGTTTTCTTTCCAATAGTTCTGCCATTTTTGCTCTACTTCCTTGAAATTATATTCCATAATCTTAAATTTAGTGTGTCAATCGCTGAATATTTAAAATGTGTGTACAAAGATAACACTTAATTTATTACTTTCGTAACCGAAGAGCTAAATCCATTTCAGACTATGATGACCGCGGGACTGGTATCTGCCGTTTTTCTTTCGTATTTCGGGGTGTTGATTCTGGTGAGTTTTTTCACTTCCCGGAAAGCCGACAATGCCGTTTTTTTCACGGCGAACCGGACTTCGCCCTGGTATCTGGTGGCGTTCGGGATGATTGGCGCCCAGTTGTCGGGGGTGACGTTCATATCCATTCCCGGTGAAGTGGGCAACAGCGCGTGGACTTATCTGCCGGTCGTCCTGGGGAACGGCGTGGGGTATGTCGTCATCGCCTTGGTGTTGTTGCCCCTGTTTTACAAACTGAATTTGGTTTCCATATATTCGTGGTTGGCGGACCGTTTCGGGGAGAATGCCCGTCTGACCGGTTCGTTTTTCTTTATCATTTCCCAGTTGATAGGTGCCTCTTTCCGGCTTTTTCTGGTGGTGGGCGTGTTGCAACTTGCCTTTTTCGATGCAGTGGGCATTCCTTTTTGGGCGACCGTGTTCATCACGATTGGATTGGTCTGGGTGTACACGTTTCGGGGCGGGATAAAGACCATTGTCTGGACGGACGCATTGCAGACCGTGTTTATGCTCTTGTCCGTCGTGGTGACCGTCGTGGTCGTTTGCCGTGCGCTTGATTTCGATTTCGCCGGGATGATTGGGGCGGTGCGGGAAAGTCCGTTGTCCCGGACTTTCGATTTCGACTGGCGCTCGGGGCACAATGCGGTGAAACAGTTCCTTGCTGGCATCGCCATTACGGTGGCTTTGAACGGACTGGACCAGAATATGATGCAGAAGAACTTGACCTGCAAAACCTTGAAGGCTTGCCGGACGAATATGTTTTCCTTTTCCGTTTTGTTCCTGCTTGCCAACGTGCTTTTCCTGACGCTGGGCGTCTTGCTTTACCTGTATGCGGAAAGATTCGGCATTGTCTTGCCCCGCAAGTCGGACGATGTTTTTGCCTTCTTGTCCCTCAACTATTTCGGTGTGACGGCGGGTCTGTTCTTCTTGTTGGGCATCACGGCTGCCGCCTATTCGTCGGTGGATTCGTCCTTGACCGCCTTGACCACCTCTTTTTCCATAGATTTCCTGAAAATCGACCCGAAAGATTCCGCCCACAAGCGGAAGAGGATACGGGTGCATCTGGCGTTCTCGCTATTGATGTGCCTGGTGATTATCCTGTTTCGGGAGTTGAATGACAGCAGTGTCATCAATGCCGTATTCAAAGCGGTGGGATACACCTATGGACCGATATTGGCCTTGTTCGTTTTCGGACTGGCAACGCGCTACGGGGTGAAGGGGAAATACCTTCCCGGAGTCTGTCTGCTGGCTCCGGTGCTTTCCTATGTGATAAACCGCTACTCCGAACAATGGTTGTGGGGGTATCGGTTCGGCTTTGAAATCCTTTTGCTGAACGCCTCGATTTGTTTTGCGGGGCTGTGGCTCATCCGAAAGAAAAATGCCGTTTAGTTCTCAGGACGGAGGGTTTTGTGCGTTATCCGGACAGCGTGCCTCGTGTTTATTTTATTTAAAATATTTGATTATTTACAAAATATTGACTTTATTTGTCCAATAAAATCGTTCGTTTTTATTGGTTGAAAATTTATAAAGTTCATAAAGTTTATAATGTTCGGTTTTTGAATGAACGATTCCTTTCCTGTCCAAATCCGGAATTACCCCGTTTATAACTGGGAATCAAACCATTAATCATTTACATTTTCTATCTTTTTTATCATTGAATCCGACGTTTGTCGTTCAATTAGCACCTCCCGTTTCGGTTCGTTAAATTTTGCGGTTTTCCGCAAAATTTAACGAACGTTTTTTCTTTTATTTTAAATTATGTAGTATGATAAATGGTAGTACACAACGTGGAAAAATGAGGACGTTACTGAGAGTATCGTGCCTTTTGACTGCTTTGTTGCTGGGTACTTTTTTGGGGTATGCCCAGGAGGGTACAGTGAAAGTGACGGGAAAAGTGGTCGATGAATCGAATATGCCTATACCGGGCGCTTCGATTGTCATTAAGGGAACTTCAACGGGTTTAGCCACCGACATTGACGGTGCGTTTGTTTTGAACGTGCCGGTTGGAGCGACTTTGCGGGTTTCTTTTATCGGTTATCTGACCGAAGAAAAACAGATTACCGGTGCCGAGGATTTCACCATTGTCCTGAAAAACGATGTGCAGGAAATGGAAGAAGTCGTGGTGACGGGTTTCGGTGGTGTGCAGAAGACGAAGACACTGACCGCTTCCGTGGCACCTGTTCCGGTAGCGGCATTGCAAAAGTTGCCGTTGACCAGCATCAGCTCCGGTTTGGGTGGACGCGTGACGGGCGTGATTACCCAGGAACGTTCTGGTATGCCGGGTGAAGTGGCAAAAATCTGGATTCGGGGTGGTAGCGATGTCCTGTACGTAATTGACGATGTGGTTATGGAAACGGAACAGGGTGAAATCTTTTTCAACCGTCTCCGCCCGGATGACATTGAAAATATGACGATTTTGAAAGACGCTTCGGCAACGGCTGTTTACGGTCCGCGCGCAAGGGACGGTGTTGTGGTGGTCACCACCAAAAAAGGAGCAATGGGTTCCGTGGACATCACCGTCAGCCAGAAAGTGTCCATTATGACTCCTTCTTATAAGGTAAAGACCTTGAGCATTTACGATTATGCCTTGTGGAGAAACGAGGTGGCACAGGCGAACTTCACTCAGACCCCTGCTTTCAACAAGGAGCAGTTGAGCAGATATTATCTGGGAGAACTTTATAGCCAGGGCGTGAGCTATGCGGATATGGTGGACAAAGTGAATGCAAAGCACGGAACGAGTTACACGCTGCAGAACATTCAGGATATGTTCGATCCGTCTGTATCCGTAGGAAACAACATTCAGGATTATTACACGTATCACGACCCGTGGGAATTGTTCGACCATGTACAGCCGATGTCCCAGACCAACGTCAGTGTCCGGGGCGGTTCCGAGAAACTGCGCTATTATTCCAGTTTGGGATATATGAAGCAAAAGGGCGTTCACAAGAACTTTGATTTCGAGCAAATCAACTTCCTGTTGAATACGGAGGCTTCCCTGTTGAGGGACAAGAGCCTGCGCCTGATTATGAATTTGAACGGAAACACCACGATGCAAAAAATGCCTGCCGTGGGCGAAAATGTATTTAGAAATGTGGTGTTCTATAATAATGGAGGTACCGTTTCATTGGATAACCAATGGAGTACCGGCTTGGGACGACCGAATTCTCCCAAGGCGTTAATGGAAACCGGATTTAACAACACCCGCCAGTACCGGGGACAGGGAACAACGGGTTTGAAATGGACCCTACCTTGGGTGGACGGTTTGACCCTGACGGGAACGGTGAGCGTTGCTGTCAGCTACAACATGAACAAGCAGTTCAATCATCCGCAATTGAACGTGTATGCGAATCCCGTGGCTACGCAACCGAACGCTTACAATTCCGCCGATGCGAATTTGTATCAATACTGGAGCGATTATGTGCTGACCACCGGTCAGGTGCAGGCGGATTACGGCAAAAAAATCAAGAAGCACAACATTTTTGCCATGGTGAACTACATGTCGCAGGTGCGTCATACGAACTTCACCTCTGCGAAACGGAAAGATTATGCGACGATTTTTACGCCCCAGATTAATGCCGGAGCAGTAACGGACGCTACGACCGGAGGGGAAACCAAATGGGGTTCGGCTTCCTGGGTAGGACGTTTGAACTATGACTATGATTCCAGATACATCGTGTCATACGCGGCAAACTACAACGGTTCGTTGAGTTACAGCCCGGACAAGCGTTGGGGATTCTTCAATGCCGTTTCATTTGCGTGGGCGCTTTCCGAAGAGAAATTCTTCAAGGAGGTCATTTCACCCGAGTGGGTCAGCATGTTCAAGCTGCGTTACGGTTACGGTACGGTAGGACGTGAAATCGGTTCTCCGTTCAGCTACCTCAACTCTTACGCTCAAAGAGGCGGCAGGGTATTGACCGGCTCCTTGTCTCCGCAGGTTGCCTGGTATGAATCCAATGTCGCCAACGACTTGACCTGGTCTTCCAGTCGTCAGATGACCGGAGGTGTGGATTTTGGATTCTTCAGAGACCGTCTCACGGGTGCCGTTGATGTGTTCCTGTATAAAAACCGGGGAGATGCGATAAATATGAATCCCAAGGACATCCGGACGGATATTCTCGGTATGCCGAACGTTCCCCAAATCAATGCGCCGTATGAAACCAATCGGAAAGGCGGTGTCGAGCTGTCTCTCCGTTGGGAGGACAAGTTGTCCAACAATTTCCGCTATTACGTTGGTTTGAACTATACGTTCTGGGATCAAAGGGTGACCCGGCATGTGACAGAAAGCACCAACTATTATATAAAAGATTTGACGAATTTGGGCTTAAGGTCTATGCATACGACGTATGCAGGAACTTATCAGGCTTATGATAAACTCTTGGGTTCTTGGGAAGAAGTGTATAATTCCCAGTTGCTGGATTTGACACCTGGTTATCAAAATGCTGTTCCGGGAACTATGAAATTGAATGATGTTTCCGGAAGTGGAACTGTAGACGGAGGAGATTATATTAATGGGAACTTTGCAGGAGATACCCCGCTTAAAATGTATGGTATCAACCTAGGAGGCAGTTGGAAAGGCTTTGAACTGGATATGTTCTTCCAGGGGGCTGCCGATGTTCGGGGAACAATGGTTTCTCCGGTTAGGAATGCGGAAGCCTGGTTCTGGAATTATGGCAAGTCGGTTGCCCAGCATTCTTATTCTCCATCGCATCCTGACGTGAATGCACCCTTGGCATTGGCAAACGGGGGTACGGGTATGGGAAACTTGCCTTTTGCCCGCTATGCTTTCGACGCTTCTTATTTCAAGATGAAGAGTTTGAGTTTGCGGTACAATTTCATGGAAACCGTTCTGAAGGACAACCAGTTCTTCAAGGCGTTGGAATTGAGTTTTACGGCAACCAACCTGTTTACGGTGACGAAAAAGAGTTATCCGTATAAAAATCTTGCCGATCCGGAGTTCATCACCACATCCGGGAATATGTACGGAGGTAATGGAAACTTGGGTGGCTATCCCACACAGCGGGGCTTTACTTTCGGATTGTCAGCAACATTCTAAAATTTTGGCGTATGAGAAAATATAAAATAATAACCAAACTGCTACCGGCGTGCTTGTTGTTCATGCTGGGAGGATGTAATCC
This sequence comes from uncultured Odoribacter sp., assembly GCA_947176455.1. Taxonomy (GTDB): domain Bacteria; phylum Bacteroidota; class Bacteroidia; order Bacteroidales; family Marinifilaceae; genus Odoribacter. The sequence goes on from CAMWQQ010000006.1 coordinate 7,476, forward strand.
TTTGCAGATAGACCCGGTCAACACGGTGTCTGATGACCAGTTCTGGTCCAACGACGAATTGGCGCGTGCTTATGTGAATGATTTTTACCTTTGGGCGCCTGCGACCGCCAATCAAAATTTTACGGCGGAGATGTGGTCGGACAATGCGGTGGGGAATGTGGAAACTGACTGGGATACCTATCGTTCTTATGTTATGACATTACGGAACTATACCACTTGGACCGCTGCTTCGTTCAGCGTGCCTTGGGCAGATGCTTATAAACATATTCGTGCGGTGAATATCGCTTTGCGGCAGTTGCCGGGAACAGGCTTGGACGAATCGCGCAAGAGCCAGTTGCTGGGAGAAGCCTATTTCTTCCGTGCCTGGGTTTATTTTGAACTGATTCAGTATCTGGGTGGCGTGCCTTTGGTAGACAAGGCGCTGACGGTTTATGATGAAACCATGATTCCTCGTTCCAGCCGGGAAGCCTCTTTCGATTTCGTGCTGAACGATTTGAATGAGGCTATCGCACGGTTCAAGACGGCAGGAGCAGAACCGGCAAGGGGATATGTCGGACTGAATGCGGCGTATGCCTTTAAGTCCAGAGTGGCACTGTATGCGGCTTGCGCTGCGGAGGCTTCTGAAAAAGGAACTTACAGTTCTCTTATCACCAAAGAAGAGGAAAGGGCGTTGATGACCTTTACCAAGGCTTCTTCCACCTATTATCAGCAGGCTTACGATGCGGCAAAGGAGGTTTACGGGAAGTATTCCTTGGAAGCCAATTATGCCGATTTGTTCAACCGGAACAACAACTATGAATCGGCAGAAATCATCTGGCCGGTGATGTTCAAGGACGGTAGCGACAACCGTACCGGATTCAATCCGGGAGCCGCTCACGGACCATACAATACGTATTACGAATATCCCGTACAGACGGCAGAAAAAACCAACTTGCGCGGTTCGGCTTTCCCGACCCAGGATTTGGTGGATTGCTATTACCAGAAGGATGAGCGGGACGGCGTTTACAAACCTTGGTGGCAAACCAAGCAGGTGGCTGATTCGCTGAACGGCACCGTGGATGCCGACGGTAACTTTTATGGACAGGGTGAGAATTACCGGGTGATGTTTAAAGACCGTGACCCGCGTTTCTATGCGACGGTGGTTTATGACGGAGAAATACACCGGGGACATTTGGTACAGACGTGGGTAGACACGACGGCTGCTCCGGGTGAGAACCTGACTTTTAGTTCCCTGCATACAGGTTTCCGCAATACGACGTTGTCTGCAACGACGAAGGCGCTTCAGGCACCGACGGGACAGGCTTCCTGCGGAACGATTACCGGTTATTATCCGGCAAAATACATGCCCAATAACGGTAACAATGCAGACGGTACGATAAACACCACTTTGGTGACGTTGAGTTATGCCAACTTGCGTTATGCCGAGGTGATTTTGAATATGGCGGAAGCTGCCTATAAATTGAACAAGAGCGGAGAAACGGAAGATTTGGTAAATGAAATCCGTGACCGTGTCGGCATCGGGCATTACAATGCCGCCATTGCCGGACATGACATTTGGGCAGAATACAAGATGCAACGGCGCATCGAGTTTGCCTTCGAGGTTCCCTCTCACCGTTACTACGATTTGTTGCGCTGGGGCGAGAGTGACGGATTGACGGTCATTCCGGAACTGAACCGCTATACGAAGGACTTGCTTGTCATTCGGAAAGGTGTGGAAACAGAAGATTTTGGCGAAGGGAAGTTGGGTTGGCCTGTGGCAACCGATCATGAAGATTATTTTGAACCGGTTGTCCGGACATGGCGTCCGGAATTTCAGGAATGGGGTAATAAATTTGATGATGCCAAATATTATTTGATGCCTTTCCCGAAAGATATGATTACCAGTTACAGGGGATTGGTTCAGAATCCTGGTTGGGCTGACATAAAAATTGAAATGTAATCAATAAAAAGAGCATTATGAAGACATATAAATTAATATTGGGATTGTTTGCGATTTTAATTGCATTGCAAGGATGCACCAAGGGTATAGTGGAGGACGAAGTGCCGGAAGAATACAGGAGTGCTTTAAATATCGCATATCTTTATGGGAGTGCGCGTGAGTTGTTTTATGACAAGATGTGTGGTGTAAATTATGATGGAGCCCCATTGTCAAATTATATTCAGCAAGTGTCCGCATTACAAGACGGAAAAGACTATATGGATGTTTCTGCTGTCTTGGAGAGAGTGGAAGAAGCCGGAGTGCCGGGAAATGAATTATGGCGAATAACGGTTAATGTAGAAGATTCCGTTGTTTATGAGACTCCCAATAATGGTTGGCTGTTTGTGAAAGCAGAATTTGAAAAAGACAACTCCATGAATCCTTCATTTATTGATTTGGATGCAAATGGTCGTTGTCGGAAAGTTAAATTACCCGTGGATATTCATCGTTTTGTGATAGGCATTGAATTTGACGGTGACTATCATGAATATTACAACAACGAAGTCGCTGAACGTATCGACGGTGCTCCGAAACTGGGTGTACCGGGAGATTTCAGTGTGCCACGCCGTTATCTGATTCAGAATAAATGGGAAATGGAAGACGGTACCCACATGCAACGGGTGGTTGAAATTCGTGTTCAATATGCTTCTAATCCGAAGTATTGAATAATTAGGTGTTTTTAGAATTTCCGGGCAGAGTTTGGCTCTGTCCGGATTTTTTTTGTCCGGAGGGTCGGTTTTGTTGCCCAAAAATTGTTAAGATTATTTTATAGTATTACCTTTAACCCCGAAAAATCGTAAATAGTGATATGAAAAATGATTGCGCTATGAGAATGATGATTATTGTATTAGCTATGTTGGGAGTCGGTTTGTGTACGTCTTGTAAAAGCAAGAAGAAGAAGGCACCGCTGCCGACACCGCCTGTTGTAGTGGCACCGAAGCCCGAACCGCAACCCGAGCCGGAACCGGAACCTGTTATGGAAGAGCCGGAGGTGAAGCAGATGAATTATTATTTGGTTGCCGGTTGCTTCAGAGTGTATGACAATGCGGTGCGTCTGAATGCCAAATTGCTGGACCAGGGGTATGATTCAAGAATCATTCCTTTCTATAGTTTGAATATGGTGACTTACGATGGTTATGAAACCCGTCGCGAGGCACAGGTCGCTCTGAATCGGATTGTGAAGGAACCGGGCAAGAAAAAGACCTGGGTATATCCGGTAAAATAAACAAGACTTGGATAGCGGTTTGTCCCGCAATGTGGACAAACTTATTTAGAAAATGCTCGTCTGTCAGAATCGCAGGATTTCGACAGATGAGCATTTTGTTGTTTCTTTATTTTGAAAAATACGGCTAAAAAAGAAAGCGAAGTCGAAACTTCGCTTTCTTTATTTGTTCTTGTCAACGGAGTTATAAAAGGAACTGGTCGCTGATAGATTTGTGTTCAAAGACATTGCGAATGGTTGCCGCGAACATATCGGCAACGGAAATCACTTTGATTTTGTCGCAAGCCTGTCTTTGCGGAATGGAATCGGTAAAGGCTACTTCATCCAAAGCGGATTTCTCGATGTTTTCGTATGCCTTGCCTGAAAGTACGGCGTGTGTAGCCACTGCCCGGACGCTCTTGGCACCTTTTTCTTTCAGGATGCCGGCGGCTTTGCAAATCGTTCCTGCCGTGTCAATCATATCATCGACGATGACGATGTTTTTGCCTTCCACGTCTCCGATGACTTTCATATCCGCTACTTCGTTGGGCCTTTCACGAGTCTTGTGGCAGATAATCAATCCGGAATCGAAGAACTTCGCCCACGAGTTCGCCCGTTTTGAACCGCCGATGTCCGGAGAGGCGATAGCCAGGTTCTCCAGTTTCAGCGAACGGATGTAGGGAGCCAATACGCTTGAACCGTACAGGTGGTCGACAGGAATGTCGAAGAATCCCTGGATTTGGTCCGCGTGCAGGTCCATCGTGATGATGCGGTCCACGCCGGCGGCGTGCAACAGGTTGGCAACCAGTTTCGCACCGATAGCGACACGCGGACGGTCCTTGCGGTCCTGACGGGCAAAGCCGAAATAGGGAATCACCGCGATGACTTTGTATGCCGATGCACGCTTGGCGGCATCAATCATCATCAATAACTCCATTAAATTGTCACTGGGCGGGAAAGTCGACTGCACGATAAAAACGTGGTCACCGCGGACGGTTTCGTCGTAAGCGGTGGCAAATTCTCCGTCACTGAAATGTAAAAAAGCCTTTTGACCGAGGTTCGAGCCAATGGATTTGGCTATTTTCTCAGCAATGTACTTGCTGTTCTCCCCGGAAAAAATCTTAACTTCGGAAAGGTCTGACATAATTTTAGCCGTTTCAAATAATTGTGTATAAAGACGCTGTAAATTCAAGCACAACCTTCAAGCACCGTTTTGCGGGACGAGCCGGCATACGGTTCGACAAATGTAAGTAATTAATTGAAAACTGAAAATTATTTTCTTCATCATTTCTTCGAGGTGCGGACGTTTTCCGGTCGGGATGCCGGGAGAAGCGCACGGGAATTTCCCGCCAAGGGATTGAAATGTTTATTTTTTCCACTACCTTTATACCGTTTCTAAAGAATTATTCATTGTTTATTTTCAAATCAAAAGTTATGGAGACGATAAATCAATACATTGAATCAAACCGGGAGCGTTTTCTGAACGAGTTGTTCGAGCTGATTCGCATTCCTTCCATTTCATCCGAGGCTGAGCACAAGGCGGACATGTACCGTTGTGCCGAAAAATGGAAGTCGCTGTTGCTGGAAGCGGGTGCCGACCGGGCGGAGGTTTATGAAACCAAGGGCAACCCCGTGACTTACGGCGAAAAGATAATAGACCCTGCCTTGCCGACGGTTTTGGTGTACGGGCATATGGATGTGATGCCGGTGGACCCGATTGATTTGTGGCATACGCAGCCTTTCGAGCCGGTGGTCAAGGACGGCAAGATTTGGGCGCGGGGTGCCGATGACGACAAGGGGCAGGCGTTTATGCACGCCAAGGCGTTTGAATATATGGTGAGGACGGGGAATCTGAAATGCAACGTGAAGTTTATGATAGAGGGCGAGGAGGAAATCGGTTCGCCCAGTCTGCCGGAATTTTGCCGGAACCACAAGGATATGTTGAAGGCCGATGTCATTCTGGTGTCGGATACCAGTATGATTGCTCCGGATGTGCCGTCCATTACGACGGGACTGCGGGGACTGGCGTATTGGGAAATTGAGGTGAAGGGTCCGGATGCTGACCTGCATTCCGGCATTTTCGGCGGAGCAGTTGCCAACCCTGCCAATGTGCTTTGCAAGATGATTGGTGATATGATAGACGACAAGGGACACATCACCATACCCGGATTCTATGACGACGTACTGGAGGTGAGTGCGGAAGAGAGGGCGAAAATGGCGAAGGCGCCTTTCGACTTAGAGGCGTATAAAAAGTCCTTGGGCGTCAAGGAGCTTTGCGGTGAGGAGGGATTCTCGACCAAGGAGCGCACCGGCATTCGTCCAACCTTCGATGTTTGCGGCATCTGGGGCGGTTATACCGGCGAGGGCGCCAAGACCGTGTTGCCTTCGGTGGCATACGCCAAGGTGAGCAGTCGTCTGGTGCCGAATCAGAAGCACGATAAGATAGCCGAATTGTTTAAAGCATATTTTGAATCTAAGGCACCTGAATGCGTCCGGGTGAAAGTGACCTATCTGCACGGAGGACCTTCCTACGTATGTCCGATTGACTTGCCTGCCTACAAGGCTGCCGAGAAAGCGTTCGAGGAGGTTTACGGTATGCAACCCGTGCCCGTCCGGTCCGGAGGCAGTATTCCGATTATCGCCACGTTTGAAGAGGTGTTGGGCATCAAGTCCATTCTAATGGGATTCGGTCTGGGCTCGGATGCCATTCATTCCCCGAACGAGAATTATCCGTTGGAGCAGTTTTTTAACGGCATCCGGACAATTCCGCTGTTTTACAAGTATTTTACGATGAAATAAAGCGTGAATTGTCAATTAATTAAGTAGATTTGCACGAATTTTAAAATTTACTTTATCGATACAACACGTAGAAATGAGAAAATGGAGTATTGACGACTCAGCGGAACTGTACAATATCAACGGTTGGGGGCTGAATTATTTTTCGATTAATGAAAAGGGGCACGTTGCCGTCACGCCGAAAACGAATGGTCCTTCGATTGATTTGAAGGAGTTGATGGAGGAGTTGCAGGTGCGCGACGTGGAGGCGCCGGTCCTTTTGCGGTTCCCGGACATTTTGGACAACCGGATTGAAAAAATCTCGAATTGTTTTGAAGCCGCTGCCCGCGAGTACGGATATACAGCGAAGAATTTCATTATCTACCCGATTAAGGTGAATCAGATGCGACCGGTGGTTGAAGAGATTGTCAGCCACGGCAACAAGTTCAATATCGGACTGGAGGCAGGCTCCAAGCCCGAGTTGCACGCGGTGCTTTCCATTGATATCGACGCGGACGCAATGATTATTTGCAACGGCTACAAGGACGAGAGCTACATCGAGCTGGCTTTGCTAGCGCAGAAAATGGGGAAACGGGTTTTTCTGGTCGTGGAGAAATTAATGGAGTTGAAGACCATTGCCCGGCTGTCCAAGAAAATGGGCATCCGTCCCAATATCGGTATTCGGATTAAATTGGCGAGTTCCGGCAGTGGCAAATGGGAGGAATCAGGGGGAGACGTTAGCAAGTTCGGCGTCAATTCCAGCGAACTGCTGGATGCGCTTGCCATTCTGGAGAAAAACAAGCTGGCGGATTGCCTGCAATTAATCCATTTCCATATCGGCAGTCAGGTGACCAACATCCGGCGTATCAAAACCGCTTTGAAGGAGGCGTCGCAGTTTTACGTCGAATTGAAGCGAATGGGGTACAACATCCATTTTGTGGATATCGGAGGCGGTCTGGGTGTGGATTACGACGGGACGCGTTCCGCTACTTCCAATAGTATGAACTATTCCATTCAGGAGTATGTGAACGATGCGGTGTCGGCTATCGTGGACGCCTGTACGAAGAATGGATTGCCTCAGCCCAATATCATCACGGAGTCCGGGCGTTCGTTGACCGCTCACCATTCCGTTCTGGTGTTCGAGGCGTTGGCAAGCACCAGTCTGCCCGCTTTCGACGAGAACGAGGAATTGGCGGAGGATGCCCACGAGCTGGTGAAGGAGTTGTATGATCTGTGGGAAAATCTGAATCAGCCACGTTTGCTGGAGACTTGGCACGATGCGGTGCAGTGCCGGGAGGACGCGTTGAACTTGTTCAACCTGGGACTGATTGATTTGCGTACCCGGGCACAGGTGGAACGCTTGTTCTGGTCCGTGGCGCGGGAAGTCTATGAAATGGCGGAAGCGACCAAACACGCTCCCGACGAGTTGAAGAAGATTGCCAAGATGTTGCCGGACAAGTATTTCTGTAACTTTTCGTTGTTCCAGTCCTTGCCGGATTCCTGGGCGATTGACCAGATTTTTCCGATTATCCCGATTTCCCGCCTGAATGAACAGCCGACCAAGTCCGCCACGATTCAGGATATTACTTGCGATTCGGACGGAAAAATCAATAATTTCATATCTACCCGTAACTTTTCCCATCATTTGCCGGTACACGAGTTGAATGCCAAGGAGCCTTATTACTTGGGCGTGTTCCTTGTCGGAGCTTACCAGGAGATTCTGGGAGATTTGCATAATCTGTTCGGGGATACGAATGCCGTTCACATCAAAGTGAAGGGGAACGAGTATGTGATAGACAAGATTATCGAAGGCGAAACGGTTGCCGATGTTTTGGAATACGTGCAGTTTATGCCGAAGCGTATGGCGCGTACCGTGGAAGTCTGGGTGATGACTTCCGTGAAGAAGGGAATCATCTCGCCCGAAGAGGGACGGGAATTCTTGTCCAACTACCGTTCCGGGTTGTACGGATATACTTATTTGGAATAAAAAAGAATGTAAAGAATACGCTAAAATCAAAAATGGAAAAGATGATGAAACGTGTAATTTTAAGTTGCGTTTGCTTGGTTCTTGTGAGCGGCATCGCGTATGCGGAGAATCACATCAGCAAGGATTCGAGCTGGACTTACGGAGGAAATTCAAGTCTGAATCTGAATCAGGTCAGCCTGAGCAACTGGGCGGCCGGAGGTGAGAATGCCATCGGGTTCGACGTATTGTTGAATTACAGCGCCGATTACAAGCACTTCAAGCATTTGTGGCAGAATCGCCTGGAAATGGCTTATGGTCTGAATCAGACGGAGGTCAACGGAACCAAAAAGACCAACGATAAATTGTACTTCTCTTCCACTTACGGATACAAGATGAAGAAAAGCTTGTATTTGAGTGCGATGCTTGATTTTAACACCCAGTTCGCTAAGGGATATGATTACAAGGTGGAGCCTAGGGTTTATATTTCCCGGTTTATGGCTCCGGGTTACCTCACCACGGGTCTCGGTTTGACGTGGAATCCCAAAGCCTGGTTTACGGCTACCCTGTCGGCAATTTCCTGGAGAGGAACATTTGTGGACAGCCGGTATTTGTCTGATCAGGGAGCTTTCGGCGTGGAACCGGGCGAGCGTCTTTTCTCTGAAATGGGTGGTAACCTGAAGGTGGAGATAAAGTACGAGTTTTGGAAAAATATGTCGATTCAGTCGCGTGTGGACCTGTTTTCCAATTATCTGGACAAGCCACAGAATGTGGATGTCAAATGGGACGTGCAGTTGAATATGACGGTCAACAAGTGGTTTTCCGCCAACATCACGACCAATATGATTTACGACGACGATACCAAGATTTTGCAAAAGACCGGCAAAAAGGTTCCGTGCCTGCAGTTCAAGGAGAGTCTGGGCATCGGGTTCCAGGTAAATTTCTGACCTTTCACGGATTGAGATATGGAAAAATTGTGTTTCGGGGATTTTGAGGAACAATACACCGATTATGCCAAAGCGGAGATAGCCATTCTGCCGGTGCCTTATGACGGCACCAGCACGTGGCTGAAAGGTGCCGACAAGGGACCGCAGGCGATTCTGGAGGCTTCTCCCAATATGGAATTTTATGACATAGAAACGGACTCGGAGGTGTTCAGGCACGGCATTGCCACGCTGGATGCCGTGACCGAGGATGTTTCCCCGGAAGCAATGGCGGAGGCTGTGGAACAGCGTATGGATGCCATTCTGAAAGACCGGAAATTTCCGGTTATCCTGGGAGGAGAACATTCCGTCAGCATCGGAGCTTTCCGGGCTGTGGCAAAGCATTACGACCATTTTTCCATTCTGCAACTGGATGCCCATTCGGATATGCGCGATGAATATGAGGGTTCCCCCTTCAACCACGCCTGTGTTATGGCGCGGGGCAAGGAGGTTACGCCGAGTTTTGCGCAGGTCGGCATCCGCAGTTCCGCCACGGAAGAGAAACACAACGTGGAAGCGGATCGTATATTTTATGCGCACGAAATCAAGGAGTCGGGTAATTCCACCTGGATGTACGAGGTGTCCCAAAAACTGCTGGACAACGTGTATGTCACGATTGACCTGGACGTGCTCGACCCTGCCTTTATGCCTTCCACGGGGACGCCGGAACCGGACGGACTGGCGTATCGTGACCTGTTGAATTTGTTGAAACTGGTCAATGAACGGCACAATATCATCGGTCTGGATGTCGTGGAACTTTGTCCCAATGCGGTCAACAAGGCGCCCGATTTTCTGGCGGCGAAGCTGATTTATCAGATTTTGAGTATAAGGTTCAAGAATTGACGGACGGATGCTTGCTTATGTCGTTATAGCGATTACCGTAGCGGTTTCCATTGCCTGTTTCAACAATTGGCAACTTTTCGACAAATTGTCCCTGAAACCTTACCGGGCAGTTCACGCCGGGGAGTGGTATCGGGTGATTTCTCACGGTTTTGTTCATGCGGACTGGACGCATCTTTTTGTGAATATGTTTACGTTCTGGTCGTTCGGGCAGTATATCGAGCAGGTTTTCCAGTATATGGGTTTCGGGCAGTGGGCTTTCGCATTGCTTTACATAGGAGGGATGATTGTTGCCTCCGTCAGCGACCTGTTCCGTTATCGGAATGCCTCGTGGTACACTTCCGTCGGCGCTTCCGGTGCGGTGTCGGCAGTGCTTTTTTCTGCCATTTTCCTGAATCCCTGGGACAAGATACTGCTCTTTGCCGCCATACCCGTTCCGGGCATTGTGTTCGGGGTGCTTTACCTGGCGTATTGCCAATATATGGCTCGCCGGGGCAGTGACAACATCAATCACTACGCCCACTTCTATGGGGCGGTCTATGGCTTCATTTTCCCGATTTTATTAAATCCCCGTTTGTTCTGGGTATTTTTAGAGCATTTCAAGTGGTAGTCACGGCTTGACGATTTGTGCCAGTCGTTTGATATTTTCGAGTGTGTCTTCCTTGTCGAGATGGCAGAGCATCCGATTGCGCATAATCCATTCGCCGTTTACCATAGATGAACGGACATTTTTGCTGTTCATCGCATAGACGACGGCAGAATATTCGTCGTAGACGGGAAGCATATTGGAGGAATCGCCATGCACCAGAATGAGGTCGGCACTTTTGCCGATCTCTATGGAGCCGATGAGGTGTTCCAATCCCAGAGCCTTTGCTCCGTTAATAGTCGCCATTTGCAAGGCGTGGCGGGCATTGCCGGCTTCCGGGTCGTTGTGGACGACTTTGGGGAGCAGTGCGGCAAACCGCATTTCCTCGACCATATCTAGGGTGTTGTTGCTTGCGGTGCCGTCGGTTCCGATGCCCACCGTGATGCCGGCTTTCCGGTAAGCCTCCGTGTCGGCGATGCCACTGGCCAGTTTGAGGTTGCTTTTGGGACAGTGGGCAATGGCAGTTCGGGTGGCGGACAACAGGTCGGTTTCGTGCGAATCAAGCCGGACGCAATGGGCGGCGATGACGTTTTGGTCGAGCAGACCGATGGCGTGGAGGTAGGTTGCCGGTCGCATTCTGGTGGTGGCGAGAAGTTCTTCCACTTCCTGTTGGGTTTCCGACAGGTGAATGTGCAACAGGATGCCGTATTTGTCCGCCAATCGTTTGGCGCGTAATAAAGTATCTTTGGAGCAGGTATAAGGTGCGTGGACGCAGACGGAGGGGTGGATGAGCGGACTGCCCTGCCATTTCCGTATCAGCTTTTCGCTCAAAGCCAATCCTTCATCAACGCTCTGGAAGCTGGCGGTCGGGAAGTCGATGAGCGATTCGCCCGTTACTCCCCGGAGTCCGGCTTTCTGGGCTTCTTCGGCGATGATGTCTTCAAAGAAATACATATCGTTGAAGCAGGTGGTTCCGGATTTAATCATTTCGATGAAAGCCAGGCGGGTTGCTATCCGGACGTTTTCCGGAGTGACGAGCCGGGCTTCTGCCGGGAAAATGTGTTCTTGCAGCCAGCGGTGCAGAGGGAGGTCGTCGGCATATCCCCGGAGCATTGTCATCGGCACGTGCGTGTGGGTGTTGATGAAGCCGGGAAGTACGAACATTCCTTCCGCATCGGTGTATTCTGCGTCGGCATCGTCGGGACATTCCCTGCCGATGTGCCGGATTTTACCGTTTTCGATGAGGATGCAACCCTGCGGGATGATGTCCAGGTTCGGATTCATCGTGATGATGCGGGCGTTGTGGATGATTTTCTTGCTCATATTTTTTATATAGCCTTGCTTTATCCTTAGGCAATTATTGGCAGGCGAGCATCAGTTGCCGGAACAGGGGTAGCATCGTGTCGGAGGCGGTGAGCAGCATTTCGGGATGCCACTGGATGCCGATGACGAAGCGATGGTCGGGCATTTCAACGGCTTCGATGATGCCGTCCGGAGCGGTAGCGGTGATTTTCAGCCCTTTGCCCGGGTCTTTCAGGCATTGGTGATGAAAACTGTTGACTTCCAGTTTGTCGCCGAATATTCGATGCAGGATAGAGCCCTGTGCGATGTCTACCGGATGAAACAGGTCGCCTCGCGGGCTGAATTGACTATGTAGCATCACCGGGTGGTCAATGGCACTGACGTCCTGCCAGAGCGTACCTCCTTGCACCACATTTAGCAATTGCACGCCTCGGCAAACCGCCAACAGGGGCTTGTCTGTCCGCAGGATTTCCTGCGTCAACAGCCATTGGGAACGGTCCAGGGCGGAGTGAAATTCTTCCAGTTTGGGATGAGGGGTTTCCCCGTATAGGGCGGGGTTGATGTCGCCTCCTCCGGAAAGGATGAATCCGTCGCAAAGTCGGACGTATCGGCAAACGGTTTCGGCATCTTCCACGGGAGGTAGAAGCAAGGGAACACCACCTGCCTTGTTGACGGCATCGACATAATCCTTGTTGACGTATATCCTTTCCATTCCGAGGAACTTTCCTTTGTCCACAGTCAGGAAATTCGTGCTGATGCCGATAACGGGATTCATCGTTTAATCTAGTTTCAATACGGCAAGGAAGGCTTTTTGGGGCACTTCGACATTCCCGATTTGTTTCATTCTCTTTTTACCCTGTTTTTGTTTTTCCAGCAGTTTCCGTTTCCGGGAGATGTCACCACCGTAACATTTGGCGGTTACGTCCTTGCGGACGGCTTTTATGGTTTCCCGGGCGATGACCTTGGCGCCGATAGCCGCCTGTACGGCGATGTCGAATTGCTGGCGAGGAATCAGGTCTTTTAGTTTTTCGCAAATTCGCCTGCCGAAGGCGTAGGCGTTGTCAAAATGAATCAGGGCGGACAAGGCATCCACCGATTCGCCGTTCAGCAGAATATCCAGTTTGACCAGATTTGCCCTGCGGTATCCGATTTGGTAGTAGTCGAACGAGGCATATCCCTTGGTGATGCTTTTCAGTTTGTCGTAGAAATCGAAAACAATCTCTCCCAAAGGCATTTCGTAAGTGATTTCAATTCGGTTGCCTGTGTGGTATTGCTGATTAATGAGGATGCCTCGTTTGCCCAGGCAAAGGGTCATAATCGGACCGATGTAGTCGGCGGGCGTGATGATTTGCGCCCGGATGAATGGTTCTTCCACGAAATCCAGGGTGCTTGCCGGTGGCATATCCGACGGGTTGTGCATCTCGTATTCCTCCCCTTTGGTCGTGTGTGCGATGTACATAACGTTCGGCACCGTCGTGATGACGTTCATATTAAATTCGCGGTC